>CAYTLU010000330.1:0-9694 GCA_964438665.1 uncultured Bacteroides sp. | reverse complement strand
GACAATCCCTGCCGGCAGGCATAGAATTAAAAGGCGACACAACCGTCATAAACACGTCAGAATGTGGTCAGGATATAATCGGCTATAGCGGGCCTGTGCCACTTGAAATATTCATTGTCAACGGCAAGATTGACCATATCTCTGCTTTGGGAAATTCGGAGACTCCCGGTTTTTTCAAGCGCGTTGTAAGCTCCGGGTTGCTCGACTCCTGGAATGGCCTTACCCCTGACTCCGCAGCCGCAATCAAAGCCGATGCCGTCACCGGCGCCACTTTCTCATCAAAGGCTGTAATTGCAAATGTTGAGGCGGGGCTGAAACTTATAGCCGATCATCCGGTCAACCCTCCGGCCCGACAAAGCATGAGAAATGTCGATGACAACAACTTGGAGCACTATGCTATTCTGGCGGTCGTCATCGCGGCTATCTCACTGCCTCTTTTCTGGAAAAACAAAAAATACCGCATCATTCAGCAGATGCTCAATGTTGGAATCCTTGGATTCTGGGGCGGGACTTTTGTTGACTACACAATGCTCCTCAACATCATGTCAAACGGATTGACAGCTGCCGCTTCGCTGACTGTTATTCTGCTGCTGATAGCCGCATTCATCTATCCTCTTTTCGGAAAAGACGGCTACTATTGCGCATGGGTGTGCCCGCTGGGATCGATTCAGGAGCTTGCCTCACGATGCAACCCCCACCATCGGTTAACGCTTGGCAAAAAAACAGTGAAAGCCCTGACAACATTCCGCATGATTCTATGGGGCGTGCTGACTCTCTGCCTTTGGACCGGCATGTGGTTCAGCTGGATTGACTACGAACTGTTCACTGCCTTTATTATCGAAAATGCCGCCACCGGAGTGCTTGTAGCCGGCGGACTGTTGCTCATCCTGTCATTCTTTATCCCGCGCCCTTACTGCCGTTTTATATGTCCCACAGGCACCCTTTTGAGAATCTCACAGAATATTAACAATAAATAAACCCCACAAATCATGAAATCAGCCCATATCATAATAGCGATTCTTGCTACTGCATTGATTGTCGTCATCGTAAAATTGGTTTCCACCTCCGCTCCCGAAAAATCCGGTCCGGATGCCGGCGCAGAAACTGCAACACAAAACGTCAATTGCGTTTATGACAACATTATGACCCGGACAAGTGTAAGAACATATTCCGACCGGAAGATTTCCGATGCGCAGATCGACACTCTTATGCATGCCGCAATGGCAGCACCGACCGCCAGAAACATGCAACCCTGGTGTTTCATCGTGATCACCGACAGAGCCAAACTCGATTCAATCGCCGCCAATTGCCCAAACATAAAGATGGCCGCCGATGCTCAGCTTGCAATCGCTGTCTGCGGCGATATGAGCAAGGCCATAGAAGGTGATGGCCGCGACTACTGGATTCAGGACTGCTCCGCTGCAACGGAAAATCTTCTTTTGGCAGCCCATTCAATGGGACTTGGTGCTGTCTGGTGCGGAATATATCCGATTAGCGAACGTGTCCGCTTCATTTCCGACCTTCTCACGCTTCCGGAAGGAATTGTTCCGCTCAACATAATCCCGATAGGCTATCCTTCCGCTCCGACCACTCCGAAAAATAAATTCGACGAATCCCGCATCAGACGCATCTGATTTCCCTCCACCTCGCGACGCCCATTTCATTCAAAGCATGTCGTTTTTTTTTCATAACTTTGCACCGCAATGGAAACGACAAAGAAAATAGTGGTTTACGGCGCTTCAAGCGAGAATATCAACCCCGCCTACAAGGAAGCCGCATTTCAACTCGGATGTGAAATTGCCAGGCATGGTCTGGGACTGATTTGTGGCGGAGGAAAAGCCGGACTGATGAAAGCTGCCATTGACGGTGCTATTTCCGAAGGTGGCCATACAATCGGCGTGCTTCCGCAATTCATGGTTGAACGCGACTGGCAGCATCCCGGTCTCGACGAAATGATTTCCACCCCCGACATGCACTCTCGCAAAAAGACAATGGCACGGCTGTCTTCTGCCGCAATAGCCTGTCCGGGGGGCTGCGGAACATTCGAAGAACTATTGGAGATAATCACATGGCGTCAGCTGAACATATATCGCGGACAAGTCGTCATTCTTAACACTCTCGGCTATTACGATACCTTGCTTGAAATGTTTCAACGCTCCATCAATCAGGGATTCATGCGTGCTGACCACTCCAAGCTGTGGCACGTTGCCCGGACTCCGGCCGAAGCCGTTGAAATGGCTCTCATGCCGATAGACTCCGCTCTGTTTTCTCAAAAAATACACTAACCGCCCGCATGCCTCAGGCCGACAGCATATCATCAACGCCGGTGCAGTCCGTTAACATGCACTTTGCTCTGGCTGACACCCTGATCTGCCGCGAAAGCCAGGCGCCTTCGTCGCAACGGGAAAAAGCGATATGCACCATCGGTCACATCCCCTACATGAAAGGCATTGAGCCAATCCCCAGAAACGAACTGCCGGGCTACAACTCAGGTGTAATGGCTATCCTACTGGGCGTGTTTATGTTAATTGCCCTCAACTTCCGCCACTACACCACCTTTCTGAAGACATTCACACAGAATCTATTCTCCGTGCGTCAGCGCGCCAACGTGTTCGATGACCGCTCGACCACCAACGAAACCCGAATCCTTGTATCATTGATCCTCCTGCTTTGCGTCTGCGAAGGCATTCTGATGTTCACAGCGGTGGAATCTACAGGTATCGACATCGACAATTTTGTCGGGATTGCCATGCTATCCGGCCTTGCGGCTGCCTACTATGTCGCGCAGCTCATAGCCTACCGGACCATCGGCTACGTGTTCACCTCGCGCCGGAGGGCAGCAATGTGGATGAAAGGATTCAACGCATCCCAGTCGCTGCTTGGCATAACCCTCGCCGCGCCGGCAGTGCTGGCGTTGTTCAATCCGGGGGGTGCCACTTTGCTCCTGTCGATAAGCGCAGCACTCTATGTCATTGCAAGGTTTATATTTATCTATAAAGGTTTTAAAATTTTTTATAACAATTCATTAGCGTTGATTTACTTTATTTTGTACCTTTGCAGTCTGGAAATAATACCGCTTTTTTTTATTTATAAAGCTTCAATTCTCATCTCTTCATACATCTGATTACAACTTCTAATTTGATCCGAAAAGTGAAAGTTAAAAAAGTATTAGTATCTCAGCCGAAGCCTGCGTCCGATAAGTCACCGTACTATGAAATAGCTGAAAAATATGGAGTTCAGATCGAATTCCGTCCTTTTATAAAAGTAGAAGGACTAACCGCTAAGGAATTTCGTCAGTCAAAAATATCCATATCCGATTTCACGGCTATTATTTTCACGGCTCGCACGGCTATCGATCATTTCTTCCGCCTTTGTGAAGAAATGAGAGTCAACATTCCCGACACCATGAAATATTTCTGCACCACAGAATCAATCGCCCTATATCTGCAGAAATACATTGTTTACCGCAAACGCAAAACATTTCATGGCTCGACCGGAAAGCTTGATGGTCTGCTGCCGGCTTTGATCAAACACAACAAGGAAAAATATCTCTACGTTGTCAGCGATGTACACAAAGACGACACCAGCTCCCTCGACAACAACAAGATAAACTATACGAAAGCTGTCATGTATCGCACAGTCAGCAACGATTTCGGCCCGGATGAACCGTTTGACTATGACATGCTCCTTTTCTTCAGTCCGTCCGGAATAGCATCGCTCCTGAAGAATTTCCCGGAATTCAAGCAGAATGACATCAAGATCGGATGTTTCGGATCTACCACGGCTAAGGCTGTAAAGGACGCCGGGCTGCGCCTTGACATGGAAGCTCCGTCAGTAAAAGCTCCGTCAATGACAGCTGCACTCGACTTGTTTCTTGAACAGGAATCAAAGAAATAAAACCGCATCATAATTTGTCCAACCACTCAACAAGGACAATTTGACAGGCCTACGCTTATATAAGAAAGAAAAACTTTGCAGCCTGACTGCAATTGAAAAATTGTTCTCGCCGTCAAATAAAAAGGACAGCGGGAACAATAGCGTTATGGCCTACCCTTGGCGTGCCGTTTGGCGGTTGAACCCCGGTCGGAGCGCAGATTGTCCGCAGTTCATGATAACAGTCCCCAAAAAACGGCTGCGCCATGCCGTTGACCGCGTCACTATGCGGCGGCGTCTGCGCGAGGCATATCGTCTTGGCAGAGACCCCATCCCGGCCGATGCTAAAATCGACATCGCGTTCATTTATGTTGCCGACACTCTGACCGACTACGCCCACGCCGAACGCTCTGTGCGCAAAATTCTCTCTCACATTGCCGGACAGCTCTCTGCGCCTCCGGCCGACCAACCGGAAACACCACCCATCCATCAATGATACGAAAGCTATTTATCCTCCCCATTCGCTTCTATCAGCTCTGCATCTCTCCTTTGTTTCCGCCTTGTTGCCGATTTACGCCGACATGCAGCCAATATGCCATTGAAGCCATCTCCCGACACGGAATTTTCCGCGGTTCATGGCTTGCATTGCGCCGGATTTTGCGCTGCCATCCGTGGGGTGGAAGCGGATTTGATCCGGTTCCATAACTTCCAACGCCAAATCAAACGACTATGAGCCTTATCAACGCTCACACCCACTCGCCAAGCCCCGATGCGATAGTTTCCATCCAACCGGGCGAAACTCTCATGGACGGCTTTTTCTACTCTGTCGGCATCCACCCTTGGAGTCTGGGCAAACAGTTCGACATTGAGGCTCTCGATGCCGCCGCTGCCGATTCGCGCGTTGTTGCCATTGGCGAAACAGGTCTTGACGCGCTTGCATCCGCTCCGATGGATCTGCAAGAACATCTGTTCCGCCACCATATCGCCCTTAGTGAACGGCTGAAAAAGCCGCTTGTCATACACTGTGTGCGCGCCCATGAACAATTGCTGGGAATCTACCGCGAAATGCACCCTGTATGCCCTTGGATCTTTCATGGATTCCGGCTTAAACCGACAATAGCCCGAATGATTTTGGACGCAGGAATATACCTGTCGCTGGGCGCGAATTTCAACCGCGCGAGCGCGCGGCTGATTCCGGCCGACAGGCTTCTGCTGGAAAACGATGCCGACCGCGCCACCGACATCCGGACTGTAGCTGCGGCCGTAGCCGCCGCACGCAATCAATCCGTTGAAGAAATCATCGCCGGCGCATCCGCCAACCTCCAAAGCATTATCCGCCAATCCCTACAAGACCAATGCTTGCCCGGGCAAACCGAAAATCCATCCTGAATCACGCATTGCAGATTAACCCTTTATTCGTAACTTTGCACAAAATTGATAAACACAAAAACACCATGAAAATTGTTAATTTTGGCGAAACTCCCTCTCTGGTAAGTCAATACATGTCAGAGTTGCGCAACGTCAATGTGCAGAATGACATGCTCCGCTTTCGCCGCAACCTCGAACGCATCGGAGAAATCATGGCTTATGAAATAAGCAAAACCGTAAGCTATAAACCTGTCGATATTGAAACCCCTCTTGCAACGGCACATTGCCAGGAAATAAACGATCAGATTGTTCTGGCAACGATCTTCCGCGCCGGAATTCCGTTCCACAAAGGATTCCTCGACTTTTTCGACCACGCTCAGAACGCATTCGTATCCGCCTACCGCAAATACAAAGAAAAAGAAAACTTTGATGTTTTCATCGAATACATCGCCTCTCCGTCAATCGAGGGAAAAACCCTTATCATCGCCGACCCGATGCTTGCCACAGGCGCATCTATGGAGCTTAGCTTCCGCGCACTCCTGACTAAAGGCAACCCCGCACACATACATGTGGCTTCCGTCATTGCATCAAAGGTGGCAATCGACTATATCGCAAAGACATTCCCGACCGAAAAGACAACGATATGGGTCGGCGCGATTGATGACGAAATCAACGCCCACTCCTACATCGTTCCCGGACTCGGAGACGCCGGCGATCTGGCCTACGGCATCAAAGAATAAAACCGCACGGCTAGAACTCGCTGAAGATTTTTGGCTTTATCACAATGCCCACCCTGAGCATTGAATGATACTTGTTGTAGTCCAGCAATCCCTCTCCGTAGCCGTTGTAATACTGCAAGAAGAGATACTGGTTGTCGCGCTTGAACAGACGGTAGTTCAGCTCAATGATTGTATTGTAGTCCAAAGACCATCCGCGCCGCTTCACCAGCGTAACCGATGCCCCGAACCGGCGGTCGGCGGTAAAGAACGAGGTCCCTACCTGATATATGCCCGCATAGTCCAGGATATCCTTGTTGTACATGCCATCGACAATCGGAATCCACGCTTTGCCGTGGACAATCATCTGCGGGTCGATCATTATGCTTGCCCCAAGGCTGATCTTGTTCCATGACCGCGATTTGACTCCGTCACGGCCGTTGCTCTCATGCTCCAGCATAAGCATCAGCTTGCCGATAAACCGGTTTTTGACAAACAGCGGCTTGACCAGACCTATTGCGGGATTAAAATTCAGGTCGGTCATAGGCATAGAGCTTTCCAATACGTTCCAGAACACTTTCTGCGTGTAGAAAAGCGACAGATATGTGTTCCACGGAAGCGTGCTTTTTGTCAGCCGCTGCGCTATCGAAATCTGAAACTTGACATTGGAATTATACTTGCTGGGGGCTTCTCCCACAGGAATTCCGAATGTGAAATAATTGTCTTTGTAAAGTCCGAAATACGGCTGGTTGTCAAAATCTCTCCGAAGACTGTCCGTATCGATGACTGTTCCCTTTTCGGCAACAATCTGGGCGTTGACAGAAATGGCGCACATAAGCGCCATTATAGATAGTGTGATATGACGTATGACCGATTCCACTCCACAAAGATAAGCACTCCGCCCTGAATTACGATAATTCGCAGTCCATTTTTTATTGCCCGTTGTTCACATTTTCTTGTTTTAATGCCTTCCGTTGACTATCTTTGCCTAAAATATATCACCCTTGAAAAATCCAGTCATTTCAGTCTTGCTTCTGGCTTGGCTAATCTTCGCCGGATGCTCCGACTCCGATCATTTCACCGTTGAAGGGCGCATTGATGGTGTCAGTGCGCAAAGCGTAACGCTGACCTACTTTTCCCGCGGAGGTCTTAAAAGTTCGACCATTTCCGCGAGGGATGGCGTCTTTGTATTCTCAGGCAACGCCCCGACTCCTTCGCTGGCGTTTATCACCGTTGCGCCGGAAAATGTCAGAGTTGCAACAATTGTTGTCAAAGACGGCGATCATATAACGGTCGAGACAAGCCTTGACGAACCGTATGCGGCAAAAGTCACGGGCAACAATGAATCGGAAGAAACGGCGGAATGGATCAGAGACAACATTGCGGCATTGAAAAGCCATGATGAGAAGTCGATCAATAAAGCCGTTGCCGGATATGTCCGCTCAAATCCAAAAAAATTGTCATCGACAGCAATCCTGACAAGCTTCTACATGTCGGCTGGAAACGAATCTACAGCCGACTCTCTGTATTCCATGCTCGACCGCGAAGTGCGACAGCCCGAAATGACACTGGCGTTTAACTCCGTCATATCTTCCTACATCGGATCGCAGACAAAAGCTCCTGTTCCGTTCCTGTCTCTCCACGAACGCCGCGACTCAATCATCAGCATCAATCCGCTTCGCTATTCAGCTACGCTGATTTGCATTGTCGGCGATAACAGAAAATCGCGGGACTCCATCGCCTCACGGCTGCGCAGCCTGACCGCGGACTACGACCGCCGCAGGTTGATGGCCGTTGAGATTTCAACAGCCCCCGACTCCGCATCGTGGATAAACAGTCTTGGCCG
Organism: uncultured Bacteroides sp.; assembly: GCA_964438665.1. Lineage (GTDB taxonomy): Bacteria > Bacteroidota > Bacteroidia > Bacteroidales > Muribaculaceae > Paramuribaculum. Next base: position 1,891 of record CAYTLU010000330.1, on the reverse strand, counting down.
CGACTCCGTCAAATGGTTGCAGACATGGACTCATGGATCTGTCAGCTCCTATCCGCTGAGAAAACTTGGAGTCAACCGGATTCCGTATTTTATAGTTGCCGATTCAACAGGTCATGCCTTATATCGCGGCCCATCAATATCCAAGGCCGCTGATGCTGTCAGAAAACGGCTTTAGCATCTCTTCATCTTTCATATCCAACTACACAATGCTTGTCAAAACATTCGGAGCGGCAGTTCAGGGCATAGACGCCATTCAGGTGACCATTGAAGTTGCGGCTTCGACCGGAATCGCCTACCATCTCGTCGGATTGCCAGACACGGCCGTCAAAGAAGGCTATCAGCGCGTTGTTTCGGCATTGCGCCAATGCCATGTCGATTTCCCCAGGCGGCATATCGTGGTCAATCTCTCGCCGGCCGATGTCAAAAAAGAAGGTGCGGCCTATGACCTGCCGATTGCCATAGGAATTCTGGCTGCATCCGAAAAAATTCCGGCTGACCGCCTTGCCCGCTATATGATCATGGGGGAGCTGTCGCTTGACGGTTCGATTCTTCCCATTCGCGGCGCATTGCCGATGTCGATACTGGCACGCAAGCTGGGATACGAAGGGATGATCTTGCCGAAAGACAATGCCACCGAAGCCGCCGTGGTCAACCGCCTAAAGGTTTATGGCGCCGACAATATCCGGCAAGTTGTGGAATTTCTGTCCGGAACAGACTCTTTGGAGCAGACAATTGTCGATACACGCGCCGAGTTCGCCGCCGATGCCGCCAATTTCGACTTCGATTTCAGCGATGTCAAAGGACAGGAAAACGTAAAGCGCGCTTTTGAAGTGGCTTGCGCCGGTGGACACAACATATTGCTTGTAGGGCCTCCCGGCTCAGGGAAGTCGATGATGGCAAAGCGTCTTCCATCCATTCTGCCACCGCTGTCGTTAGGTGAAGCTCTGGAGACCACAAAGATCCACTCCGTGGCGGGAAAACTTCCGCGAGGCTCCAGACTCATGTCGCGCCGACCGTTCCGCTCGCCACACCACACCATCTCTCCGGTGGCTCTCGTTGGCGGAGGCACAAATCCGATGCCCGGAGAAATATCCCTGGCCCATAATGGCGTCCTGTTCCTTGACGAATTTCCGGAATTTTCGCGCTCCGTCCTCGAAGTGATGCGCCAGCCCCTTGAAGACCACACAATTTCCGTGTCGCGTGCAAAATATTCCATCGACTATCCCGCCGGATTCATGCTTGTGGCAAGCATGAACCCCTGTCCGTGCGGCTACTACAACCACCCGACAAAATCATGCGCATGTCCGCCGGGAACTGTGCGAAAATATCTGAACCGCATTTCCGGCCCGCTGCTTGACCGCATCGACATTCAGGTTGAAATCCAGCCTGTTCCATTTGAAGAAATATCCTCGGGGGCAGCGGGAGAGAACTCCGAAACAATCCGCAATCGAGTGATGCAGGCTCGGCACGTCCAGCAGCAGCGTTTTGCTGCCGACCCCGCAATCCACTGCAATGCACAGATGTCATCACGTCAGCTCAAGCAGCATTGCGCACTTTCCGATGAATCCCTTGCCATCCTGCGCGAAACCATGACACGCTTCGACATGAGCGCACGCGCCTACGACCGCATCCTCAAAGTGGCGCGTACAATCGCCGACCTCGACCAATCACACGCCATCCGCCCCCACCACATGCGCGAAGCCGTCTCCTACCGCAACCTCGACCGCGCCTCCTGGGGCGCCACCACCACCCCCTTCCTCCCCAGCTAAACCCGCTATCGGATGCATCGCGCAACACATTCACAATCACCTATTTGGTAGGGGTCAGGCATGCCTGATCCGCAATGACGTCCACGATGGTGATTGCGGGCGAGGCGTGTTTCGACTCTAGC
>CAYTLU010000329.1:0-4727 GCA_964438665.1 uncultured Bacteroides sp. | reverse complement strand
AGAATATAGTCATATTCTCCTCGCAGCGTATCAAGCAGTTGCTTGAAAACCGATGATTCAAGAAGCTCCGTGGGATTTGGGGGAACAGTACCTATAGGCAAAATGCTTAGTGTCGGAATATTTTTGTCTTTCACGATGGTGCTTTCCACATCACTTACGCTACCGCAGAGAATGTCCGAAAGACCAACTTCGGGGGAGTCTATGTATGCCGATGACGATCCGTGACGCATATCGCCATCAATCAAAAGCACCTTATTGTTCTTCAGCGCAAGCACAACTGCAAGGTTCATCGAGAGGAACGATTTGCCGGAGCCGGGATTGAACGATGTCACCGCAACAACATCAGCACCATCCTTGTTGATCTTCATGAACTCAAGGTTAGTGCGCAACACACGGAACGCCTCGTTGATGATGTCGCGCTTTCCGGGCTTGACAACGACAGCCTTGACTTCCGTCTCCTTACCAAACTTCCTTTTTTTACGATTACCCCCATATAGAGGAATCTCACCGAGGAAAGGAAGCGGAAGACTCTCTACATCCTTACGACCGCGAACCTTTGTGTTGAACGACTCCTTGGCATAAGTGATACCAAATGGGATAGCAAGACCAATCAGTAACGCCATCGCGAGGATAATTCGACGGTTGGGTTTGGTAGGCACGCCTGATTTACGAGGCTTGTTAACTATATGGGTATTATATGCAGTGAAAGCCTGGGAAAGTCCGTTCTCCTCACGCTTTTGGAGAAGAAAGAGATAAAGTGACTCTTTGACTTTCTGCTGGCGTTCAACCGAAAGCAGATTCTTTGCCTGTGTCGGGTTGGATGCAAGCTTCGATACTGTGGCGGCCTCACTGCCACGTATGCCTTTTAACTGTGTGTTCAGACCTACAATCTCATTGTCAATGGTTCTGACGATAGCCTGTCGCTGAGCGGCAAGCTGTTCATCATATTGAACCACCAGCGGATTTTCTTCCGATGACTTCGCAACCATCGAGTAGCGCTGCAACATCAGTTCGTTGTATTCTTCAATCAAAGCCTGAACATTGCTGCTTTGCAGACCGGTGTTGACCGGGAGCAACTGGTTGCGGTTTCCATCGGTCGTGAGGTAGGAGCGGATATACTTAGCCATCTGCAACTGGTTGTTGACATCCATTATAGCGGCTTGGTTCTGTTGGCTCTGGTTCATGTACATCGAGGCAGCAGCGCCAACATCAGGAATAAGGTTTGCAGACTTATATGATGATATATCCGAGTCCACATTGCCAAGCTCATCCTCGATTACTCCGAGACGATCATTGATGAAGTTGGCTGTGGAGACGGCAATCTGATTCTTGTCTCGAATCCAGTTCTCGTTATAGACGTTAATCAAAGTGCTAAGAAGGTCATCGGCTCGTTGAACTGACTGGTCAGACATGGTTAGGTTGATTACCGTACCCTTGTCATTGCTCATGCTGACGTCAAGACGTCCATTGTAAGATTCTGTAGCTGCGCTCACCGGAATCTTCTCGACAGACAATTCCACACTTTCACCCTTTTTATAGACATGAGAGGGCGTTACCACAATCTTGCCAAGTGGAGTTGAGATCGAGTCATTAAGATTGCCGGTGAATTTCTGCAATAATGGGTCTCTGTCCGGGACAGAAAGTTCGTCAACAGTCACCTTACCATCTTTGTCCACTTTCAGATTGAGAGAAAAACTATTTTCAGGAGGGAAATCAGCTAAGGTCAACTTGACCGGAAGGTCATAACCATAAGCCACAACATCGTAAAATCTTCCGTCATGGTAATAGTTGACATCAAGGTTAAGGCGTTTTACAACCTCTTCCATCAAGTCAAAAGCACGGAGTTTGTCCATTTCGTTCTGAATGTTGGTATTGTTCTGGAACAAACCTAAATCAGCGAACTCTTCAGTGTTGACTGACTTCCCTTGGGTGTCATCCTTGACAAGGATATCCGCCTGCCGGGTATATACGTCCGGTGTACGTAGCAGATAAATGTAAGCGACTCCAACACACAATGCCACCGAAAGTAAAATCCACGGCCATTGGTGGAGTGTCATGAATAAAATGTCCGACAATGGAATTGGCCCCGGATCATTGGAGGCTTTTGTCTTGTTTGTATCTATTGTCTCTTCCATGACTTAGTCAGTTAAGGTGATGATAAGTGTTGCGATTGTGACTGCGAACGAACCCATCGAGACCCAGAATGAGGGCGTGTATGGCGTGTTGCCGTTAGGTGTCGTCTCACGCTTCTTCTTGTCGTTAGGCTGAACGTAGATCACATCCTCCTGCTGGAGATAGTATGCCGGTGAACTTGCGAGATTATGCATATCAGTCAAGTCAATGCGATATCCCTGTTGTTTGCCATCGGCATCCTTACGCATTAAAAGAATACTATTTCTTTCACCATTGACAGTCAAATCACCAGCCATCGCTATGGCATCGAGGATTGTCATCTGGTCTTTATTGAATTCATAACGTCCGGGGGAATTGACTTCACCAAGAATTGACACCCCGGTATTAGCAAACTCGACCGTAATAATAGGATCTTTGACAAGATTTCGATTCTGAAGCTGTTGCTCGATGTATTCAGCAACCTCATAACGCGTCATTCCGGCAATGTGGAGTTTACCAATAACAGGGAAATTGATATCTCCCATCTTGTTGACTGTATAGTATGCTGTGCGACCGTCATTGGTACTTGTCACATCCATAGTCCTGGTCGAACTTGTGGTATTACTCAAACGGTTTTGAGTTGTTACAAGATTAAACAACTGAGACAACTTAGGGTCTTGTGTTGTCACAACGATTGAAAGTTTGTCTTCCGGTTGAACTGTGATGTTTTTCTGAACCGTCGGGCTGATGACTGTGCCGGTGTAAACATCCTGAAAGTAAGAGATGTCCTTGGGCGTTGAACATGACCCCAAAAGCAACGTGGTTGCCAAAAGCCCTGATGCAACGAATTTAATGCGCATTGTTTAGTGTACTAATTAGGATTGCGGTCGTTACTGTAATCCTTTAAGAATTTTTGATTAAAATTTGTTCTGTCAATATCTTATAATCGCAGGCAAACGCCATTCTGTCAAACTTGTTAAGTTGTGGCATGACTGATAGTAAATCCAGTATTTCCAATGATAATCTGTCTGATTCACCATTATCCACATATCTACCCTCGGCAAATCTCAAATACATCATCATTGTCATCAACGTATCGGCATCTTTATCGAGGAGATTATTAAAAAGAAGAGATATGCGAGCCGCAACAGCTTCCTTGACTTTCCGGGGATTACCGGTCAAATGAGATATATCTTCTCTGATGAGTGTCATGCCTCTTTGCAGAGCTTCCTTCTGCGACATATCAAGGAAATTGCCTGTTTTGGCAAAATCGTCATACCATTTCTTCAGAATTGAATCGTGAAGTCTCTGTGCAGTTCCGTTAAAGTCAAAAGTCCTGCTTGTGCGCAGTGTGAATGAAATCATCCACATAGCTTGAGCAAGATCTATATCTTTGTTCCCCTTCAATATCGCTTCAACTACAGAATATTTGACCCTATTGACGAAATTCAAATCAGGCGCGACACGAAGTACTAATCGATACAGCATATTATATTGGTCGATTATGCTTGCCCGATGCTTGACGCCTACTTGATCAATGTGAATCTCAACACGTCGAAGCCACTCTTTTGCAATAGACACGAGCTTTGCCTGATGATAACTAAACTGTCCATCAAGAACAATGCGTCCTTTTTCATGAAATGATGAAATCAGCAATTGCCCGAAGCCACAGACTTCATCGCCTTTTTTAAAATCGACCTCAGATATGTCCGGAATTTTCTTGACCATTCAAATTTGACGTGTCGGTATGGATTTTTGAAGATGCCTCTATAATCTCAGTTGTTTTCTAAGAATCCAATGGCTCAATGAATACTTCCTCAACTTCAGCAGTCCAGTTGAGAGCCTTTTCGTTTGATACACGAAGAAAGAACTTGCAAGTACCTTTTTCTTCATTGAAGTCTTCGATTTTTCCCTTATAGCCTTTCATTATGCCACCGGTGATTCGAACCATACGTCCTTTGCCGAGCGTGCGGCTTACATTGACAAGTTCAACTCGTATGTCTGGCGTGAACTGTCCTACGCATTTCTGAAAATTGGACATCTCTTCATGAGAGATCACGGAATAACGACTGTCAGGAAGATGTGATACTTTGAAACACCAGGCTAAATCTCCAATCTTTGCAAAAAGGCTGCGTATCTTGTTATACTGTGTACGAAAAAACAGCATATCTGGCACGTAGGGAACTTCCTCCTTCTTAATCTTCTTGCCGATCTTTTTTGAAACGGTATAAGTCGGATAATACAGCTCCATCGTATTGATCCGTCCGGGTAATTCCTTTTCGATTTTATCCTTGATTACTTCGAGGTCAACTCCCTTGCGCAGCTTCATGACAAACCATCTGGGAGTATTATCATTTATGAAGTCAGCCACCTGACAGATTATCTCATGTCTGCGATCTTCCGATATTTCGGGCTTTTGAATCAGCGACAACGCCAGATATCTATATGGAACGGACGGTATCACTGCTCTAATGTCACGATAGGAAACTCCACACTTCATGGCTGCGGCTATCCAGATTGCAGTTATTTCATCTCTGACGTGATCCCATGCGCCCTTCATGCCTGCATCTCTCATCATTGCAGCCAGTCCACCGGCAAGTTCACGACATAACTGG
>CAYTLU010000328.1:0-3069 GCA_964438665.1 uncultured Bacteroides sp. | reverse complement strand
CAGTATAACAAGGCTATCGAGTGGCTGATGGGCAAATTGCAGGTCTCCTACGAGATGGAAGGGACCGGCCCGCGCAAAGAGATTTGGGAGATTCCGTTAAGCGTGTTCAAGGAGTCAATCATCAATGCGTTGTCGCACCGCGACTATTACGAGCAGGGCGCAAGTATTATGATTGAGATGTACGACGACCGTGTTGAGATTACCAACCCCGGAGACTTGCTGCCGATAGTGGCTAAAAATTTCGGTCGCAAGAGTCTTTCGCGCAATCCGTTGATTTTTGGATTGTTTACCCGTATGCACTTGGTAGAGCACGTAGGTTCTGGCATACCCCGAATGAAAAAAGATATGCTCGATGCCGGATTGCCTGAACCGATATTTGAGACAGAGGGTATGTTTACGGTGATTTTCAAGCGTCCGGCTGCACTGCAAGCAATAAATGGCAAAGTCAATGGATTCCAAATTACGCCAATCCAGCGTGAAATACTGTCTGCTATCACAGCGCGCCCGACCATAACGATGGACGAACTTGGTGTGAAGCTGAATCTTGGGCGTTCTTCGATATATAAGAATATAAAGGCATTGAAAGAGCAAGGGATCTTGGCTCGCGAAGGTCGTAAAAGAGACGGTAGGTGGATTATTAAAGAGAAAGATATAATTCAATGATGTCACTAACTCAAATCGACGTACGGGAGAATGAAATATTCGAGCGGTCGCCCGAACTGCTTTCGGCGTTGCTCAATGACTACACGTTAAGCACGGAGGCGCTGCAGGTCAATATCTTCTGGGCGGCGGGCAAACAACTGTTTTATCATGCGATACCGACTTCTGACGGGGAAAAATACTATGAAATAGATTTTCTGATTGCGGACGAGTTTAAGGTATCGCCGATAGAGGTTAAGTCGTCGGGGTACAAGTCGCACACATCGCTTGATGTTTTCTGCAAGAAGTTCTCGGATCGGGTGCAAAATAAGTATGTTATCTACGCCAAAGACCTGAAACGCGAGAAAGGAATTGACTATATACCCGTGTATATGACAATGTTTTTGTAATAATTAGGAAAAGAGAGATGACACAGGCCAAACTAAATAAACGGGATCTTATTGGGATAGGGCAGTGCAATGATGATAAGCAGCCGTTGAAACCGAGAATCTTAAAGCCGCACCAATCTGTTTTGAAGGCATATCTTCGTGAGTCGGTTGCGGAGGCTGAATTAACTGCCTTTCGAGATGCTATGCGCACTTTATTGCAGCGAATAGACCCGGCAGAGAGTGAAGAGTTCAACAAGAACTTGGTTGTCGACTTATTCAACCAAAGTCTGTATAAGGGCAATAAATACATGGTCAATACGCGGGGCCGAGCCGACTTGGCCATATATTCCGAGTCGGGACTGCCTGTTGTGCTGTTCGAGTTCAAGGGTCCCAAGGAGACAGGTATGGTGACTAAAGAGAACCTGAAGAATAAAGCCTTTTATCAATTGATTTTGTATTACCTTCGTGAAGAAGTCCGATATCAAAATGCAGAAATAAGGCATTTAATTATAACGAATTGTTGGGAATACTTTATCTTTGATAAAAAAGATTTTTATCAATGGTTTGCACGAAACAATCGGTTTGCTCAACAGGTCTTGGATGCAGATGCCAGGGGTGAAACGACCGAAAATATATACAAGACAATTATCAAACCCGAAGTAGAGCGCCTTGAAAGGAAAATACAATTTCAGTGTACATATATAAACCTGCAAGATTTCGTCGACGATATAGACAAGGCCGACATATTGGAGAATCGACAATTTAACTACGCCTACAAGTTGTTTTCTCCGGTTCATCTGCTGAAACAGCCATTCAACTCCGACCACAATACGCTGAATACTGGATTTTATCAGGAGTTGCTCTATATAATGGGCGTGGAGGAGGTTATCGAAGACCGAGTACATAAAATTAAGCGGTTGAAAAGCGACCGCCAACCTTACTCGCTTGTAGAACAGGCATACTCCAAACTCGAAGACTATCCGAGAATCTGCGGTGAAACACAGCGTTTTGAGATGGCATTGGGATTGGTGCTTACCTGGATAAACCGCGTTCTCTTTTTGAAACTGCTGGAATCGCAGTTGGAAACATTCAACAACAGCGATGAAGTCCGATTCTTGGATAAGCGGCATATCGACGACTACGACGCACTCCACGACCTGTTCTTGAAGGTGTTGGCAAAACCGGTATCGGAGCGGTCGCAGGAGATGAAAGAGCAATTCCCTAATGTACCCTATCTCAACAGTTCGCTGTTCGAGTTGTCGCAACTCGAAGAGACCTATTTCCCGATCAGTGGCATTCGTAAGGGCGAAATGAATATTTTTGCCCGAACAGTGCTGAAAGACGGTCGCGGTAAAAAGATTTCCGGCAAGAAGAAGACGCTCGATTATCTGTTGGAGTTTTTGGATGCTTACGATTTCGGCTCGGAGCGCAATGCCGACAAAGGTCTTGTACGCCAGGAGAGCAAAACGCTTATCAATGCCTCGGTGCTGGGCTTGATATTCGAGAAAATCAACGGATACAAAGACGGCTCGTTCTTCACGCCTGGTTACATTACGCAGTACATCTGCCAGGAGACGCTACGCAAGGCGGTCGTCGATAAATTCAATGCGGCAAAGGGCTGGCAATGTGCCGATTTCGAGGAATTGAAAGAGCATATCGACTACGGCAAACGCGAAGTCCGAACGGAAGCCAACGAGATGATCAACTCGCTGAAAATTTGCGACCCGGCGGTTGGCAGCGGGCACTTTCTTGTCTCCGCGCTTAATGAATTGATTGCTATCAAGAGCGAACTGGGTGTGTTGCAAGACAGGCAGGAACAGCCGCAGCGCATTCGGGACTACGAGGTTCGTGTCGAGTTGGACGAACTGGTTATCTCCAACGAGGACGGCGAGAACTACAAGTACGATCCCGCATCGCCAGTCAGCCAGCGCATACAGGAAACGCTGTTCGAGGAGAAACGCACCATTATCGAAAACTGCCTGTTCGGTGTCGATTTGAACCCCAAAAGTGTCGAGATATGCCGCTTGCGCCTTTGGATTGA
>CAYTLU010000327.1:0-4162 GCA_964438665.1 uncultured Bacteroides sp. | reverse complement strand
CAAAGCGGGCAGCCACTGGAATCCTCCGTCGGTAAAGGCCAACGCCGAAGCGACGCAGACGAGGATCACGGAATTGCCCAACGAATAGGGCCGCACGGCCAACATCCAAGCGGAGAACGAGTTGGTTTTCATGGCGATTTTCTCTGTTTTTCTTCTGACTTGCAGGGGCTTTCTTCGTCGGAGTGCGGCACCCCGCTCATGCGGTAAGGGTGGCAGCGCAGATGACCTGCTGCAACACGATAACGGTCGGTCTCGCTAATAAAAAACCAGCTCCATCTGACGGGGCATCGGCTTGCCTTCGGGCAACTGGATGCGCAACACACCCTCGCTCGCAACAGGAAGGCCCTCCTTCATGGCCGGATGCCAGGCCGGCGCCTCCTCGACCGCCTTCAACACCCGCCGTTTCAATCGGTTATCGGTCGATTCGAGTTCTGCGGCGGCCACCGTCCGACCCTCGGGCGTTACCGTATACCGCAACACGACCCGCGCAGCCGGTTCATCGGCTTTCCACTCGACCTGTCGGGCGATGTATTCGCCGAAAGTCATGCCGCCGGCGTCGAAACGGGCCGGTTCGTCGTAACGCAACGTAACCAATACCACCCCGTTCGAGGCCTGCAACCCGTAACGGGCGATGGTCTCCTCGTCGGCCGGCAGCGTCTCGATCCGTTCGATGTCCTCGGGCGGGATCCGGTCGATCCCCTCCGCCGTCGGCTGACCGTTGACGATATAAAGCGGCTGTTGCTGGGCCCACGTGGCCGTTATGCTCAAAAAGAACCACGCCAAAAAGACGAGAACCGAAACAATCGTTTTTTCCATGCTTTGTTTTTTCGTTTCAACGGACGACAACCGGAATTATTGCACGGGGCGATGGACTCTCACAGCGAAAAAAGAGGAAGCAGGAAGCCTCATTTTCGTCTCCTCGGACAATCATTTCGTGCGGATTGATTTGCCGCCGCGCTTCACGATTCCTCTAATTCAACAGGCTCAAAAATAGATAAGAATGTGGATTCATCAAAAAGTGCGTCCAAATCAAGGTCGTTAAGGAAATCAATCGCTTGCTTTCTCGACGAGAAACTTATTCTTTGAACCTCGCCTTTTGATGTTTTTATTTCTATCACTATTTTCTTTATTTCTCTTGGTTTGGTGTCATCTAACAAAGCAGTTAGAGTTTCAAATAATGGGGTCTTGATAGATTCAACCATCTTATAGGCAATATCCATTTTTTCAGATTCGGGAAGTGCTTCATATCTATACCAAGCTGCCAAAGCCTTGTCTCGCTCTGATTCATCCCAAGCAATATCAATCCCTTTCTCAGTAAATAAATGGATAATAAAATCTAAAGGTATGACGAAATAATTAACATCGCTATTGGAAATCATCAATAAAGATGTTTTACTCCAACTACCCGCAAGAATCGCAATTGAACCTCTAATACTTTTGAACCTTTTCCGAACAGCGGTATGGGCTTGACAAATCCAACTCCCCTTATCTCGGTTGTGTTTCTTATATCTGATATATTTACTTTCAATCAGCACCAATGGTTGCATACTTTCTGTTGCAATAACCCCATCAATTTGGTATTCCGTTCCATAAGAATCGGCAAGAAGCAACCTTTTTGATTCTCTTCCAGTGACAGGATTCCTTCCGATCTCGGTAATGAACTGGCAGGGATAAGGATTTAAAAAATTTCTGATATATTCTTGAACTACGGTCTCCATATATTGGCCGATAGCCTCACCTATAGCACTGCCGCCATTTGAAACATATTGTCTTGGCATATACACTATTTGATTAAAGTTACTATGGATTCTCTCAACTTAATGTGATGTCTCTGTGGATTATCTTTCCATTTTTCTCCTCGTCCGCGAAGAACAGATATTTCATATCTTTCAAAGCCGATATTGCATCCGATTCTACCTATGAGGTCATCTGTTGGAATATGAACTCCATAAGGAGCCGAATCGCCAACGATTAAGACAGCTTTCGTATTGGGCCGCAATATACGGTAACAATCTTTTAAGACGTGATAAATATCTTGGAAATACCCTGCGACAAGAAAATCATAGCTTTTTTTCCCCGGACGTTCAGCACGTAGTTGTGTAAGATGCTCTACGTTATCGCGTAGTATTTCATACTCTTTGGGATTGTCGCATATAAAATCATTCGCAAAAGCATATTTCGGATTCTTACGGTTGATTTGCGTCGTCGCGCATGTGATGAGTTTTGTTCGGACAAGGTTATCAAGGTCGCCCCAATTCTTCGCTTCCCCCATAAAATACATTTCCAGACGTGTTCTGTCGGCATAGTCAAAATTATTCAGATACGGCGGTGAGGTAAATATCAAATCAGCAGACCCATTGGGAATGATACCAACCGTGCAACGGCTATCCCCCAAAATAATGTTGTGATTTGTGGGACAATTGCTTGAAGTTTTTTTCATAAATTCCATATCGGACAACATTTTGTGGGCAAAATCCACAAACGTTTCCAATCCCCTTTTTGAAAAGGATGTTATCTTGATTTTATTTGGTGCTATATACGGCCATCCGGTGGCAGCGATAGAAACTTGACGCAAGCAACAAACCAAACTGGTATTTAAGAACAATTGAACGTCGGGATTCGTTAGGCTTGAATTATAATCTCGTATCAATTTTAAATTGTATAGAGTATCTGGCAAAAAACACTTTACGACTAATTCTGGGAATGAAGATACAACCACCTCCTTTCTGCTTTCGGCGGACATAGTATCTTGTTTTACTAACGAGATTATTTCATTCAATTTACTTTCAACCTCTTTCGAAACAATATCCCAATTCATCTTACATTTTGCGATTCGGTGAACAAACGGATGTGCTTCTACGCCGTATGAATTAAACCCCTTGGTTTTCGCTGCAAGATTCGTTGTGGCACTCCCCATAAATGGATCATAAACAGTCGCCCCTTCAGTAAGTCCAGCTTCTTTGAAACAATGTTCTGCTGCCTTATATGAGAAGCCTGCCGGATAAGTAAACCATCCATATATAGGAGCTTTTAAACTGTCCTTGAAAGTCCCCCATTCTGCAATATCAATGTTCTTCATTATTCTTGTTAGTATATTTTCAATTTGCGTAAAAGTATTGCATCACTTCACCGCCAGCTCCATGAGTTTTTAAACGCTTTCTCGTTGTTTCTTTGATTGAGCTGAAAACAGAACGCATCCACATTTCGGACAGACATACCCGCCGGGGAACCTCGCGGCCACGATGAAGTCAATCGCGTCGTTTTCCGTCGGGTAGCGCTTTGTGAATTCAAAATAAGTCATTATCCCCGTTCCATTATCTACTTACAATACAAATATACACATTGTGTTTCGACTATGCAAGATTAAAGTAAATCATCACGATTAATTACAACTCGCTCTCCTTAAGCCGTTCGGCATTCTCGGCCACGATCAGATGGTCGATGCAATCCTGAATGTCGCCATCCATGAAAGCCGAAAGGTTGTAGATCGTATAGTTGATGCGGTGGTCGGTGATGCGGCCCTGCGGATAGTTGTAGGTCCGGATCTTCGCCGAACGGTCGCCCGTCGAAACCATCGTCTTGCGCTTCGAAGCGATTTCGTCGAGGTACTTCGAATATTCGAGGTTAAATACCCGCGTTCTCAACTCTTCGAACGCCTTATCAAAATTTTTCAGCTGCGACTTCTGATCCTGACACTGCACAACGATGCCCGTCGGGATGTGGGTCAAGCGGATGGCCGAATAGGTCGTGTTGACCGACTGGCCGCCCGGGCCGCTGGCACAGAAAATATCCTTGCGGATGTCGTTCATCGAAATCTCGACATCGAACTCCTCGGCTTCGGGCAGCACGGCCACCGAAGCCGCCGACGTATGGACACGTCCCTGCGTCTCGGTCTGGGGCACGCGCTGCACGCGGTGCACGCCCGACTCGTATTTCAACGTACCGTAGACGTTTTGGCCGGTAACCTTCATCACCACCTCCTTGTAACCGCCTGCCGCGCCGTCGGAGAACGAGGTGATTTCGCAGCGCCACCCTTTCGATTCGATGTACTTGGTGTACATGCGCAGCAGGTCGCCGGCAAAGAGCGCCGCCTCGTCGCCGCCCGTGCCGCCGCGAATCTCCATGATGGCATTCTTCGAATCCTGCGGGTCTTTGGGAATCA
>CAYTLU010000326.1:0-2504 GCA_964438665.1 uncultured Bacteroides sp. | reverse complement strand
TTTCTGCCTCAACACCACACCGCAGTCGGAACTGGACAAACTGCATGCTCCGCGCGAAACGATATTCGTCTTCCGCGAGCGCGGCACGGGTCGTCCGACAAAGAAGGAGCGCCGCGAACTCGATTCGCTGATGGATGAGTTCTTCTACGACGACTGACGGCGCGTAATAACAGGCAATCTGCGGCGTTGCCTTCGGGATTCGGCTTCGGTCATGTACATTCGAGTACACTCCCTCGCCTCACCCTCGGCGTCTTGCATCTCACCTGTTCTTACGCGCCTTGATGTCGGGGAGGTATAACAGGCAATCTGCGGCGTTGCCTTCGGGGTTCGGCTTCGGTCATGTACGCCGCAGTACACTCCCTCGCCTTACGTATGCCATAATTGCACCTATTGCAATATTATTTTCACGCGGTAAACATCTGTATATTAGTATAAAGACGCCCGAAATCCAAATAAGCATATTTCGATGTGCTTATTTGGTGAGCGCGGGAATCTCCGGCTCAAAGTCCATATAAACTTTTAGTCTGATTTAATGTATTCTCTCCAACAATATAAGCATAGCAAGCCACAGGAATAAAATGAAGCCGTTTGCCATTAACCTCTTTTAATCCGGTCTCTTTGATGCTCGTTACTAACGCCTCGCTCATGGCGTTACGTTCCATAAAGTAATATAAAGATTTTAGATTCCACGGGTTGGAGAAGTAATGGTCTGACCACTTGATTTCTACTGCCCAATATGGCTTTTGACGTGCGATATCCAACCCTACAATATCGACTTCGCCCTGCTGTTTGCCTTGCCGCCAATTCGCATATCGAAGTTCTGCGCCTTGCCGCGGAAACCATTGAGCATATACTGCGGTTTCAACCATATCTCCAATCTCATTGTTGCGTTCATGAATAGGCTCGAACAACGCGCACCGCAGCGATGGGTTGGTAAGATATATCTTGAATTGGGTCTCTCTTTGGTAGTTCTTGGCGGTATCGTCCGTGCGCCTTACAACTTGAATAAGGAAAGCCGCCTCAAGATAATTGATATACTTTTTCAATGTTTCTTTTTGAACCCCCGATTCTTTTGACAGTTTCTCGTAAGAGAATTGTGCTCCGGAATGATATGCAATCATCGTAAATAAAGAATTGAGTTCTTGCACATCACTTATACCGTACAGACTTGGCAAGTCACGGAGTAGCACTTTATCGATTATGTCATGACGAATGAATTGCCCCGGATTCTCCTTTATTTTATCCGAGAAAACGACCTCAGGATACCCGCCATAATTGATGTAGTCCAAGAATAATTCGTTTAACTTGTTGATATCGATAGTACTATAAATGTTCGTTGTGGCATTGCCCCAAACATATTCGACGGGAATCATAAGATTGGCATACCCTTTAAGGTGGATATATTCATAAAAAGTGAGTGGAGGCAAACTGAAATCCGTAAATCGTCCGGCTCCGCTCTCGTCGCTTTTTTTCTTTAATTCCGCTGCCGCAGACCCCGAGGCAATGAATTTAACATTAAGGTAAGAATCAACAAGAGATTTTAATTCCACCTCCCAATTTTTCAGATACTGTATTTCATCATAGAACACATACATTTGCTCCTTATTGGAGGTTTTGCCTACCGAGGAGCAAGCCAAAGTAAAGAGTTGTTCCAAGTAAATCTTATTGTAAATCGGTGTTTCCACCGAAATGTAAATAATATTTTGCGGCGGGACTCCTTCTTCAATGAGACGCTGTATGGCATGATACATCAGTACGGTCTTTCCTACGCGCCGAGGTCCCATAAGTATGGTTGCTCGGCGAATATCGTTGGCTTTTACTAACGGATAAAATATATTCAAGTACAATCTGGGGGACATTCGTGAATAATAGTCGGGGATGCACCCTTCAGTCCACCAAGGATTGTCCACCTTTAATCTTCCTATGATTTGCTTCTCCAATAATTCGGTATATTCCATCTTTAGCACAATTTGATATGGCAAACATATAAAATATTTTCCAAATAAGCGTAATAAAACACGCTTATTTTGCCTAAAATTGAAAAATAAGAGGATAACGGATATTTGAAAAGGGTTATTTGGCGTATGTCAAACAGCCGCAGGTTTGTCCGGCAAATTTTGCATTAAATCGGTTAAGTAACTGTCGTTCAAACATAAATTGCTTCTTTGCCGAGGAGTCGGAATGTTATTACGCCACGAAAAAGGTCGCCTTGTGCAAGGCGACCTTTTCTTGTAGTGCGATTTCGAGGCGGATTATTTCTCGATTTTTTCCCATGTGTACTCGAAATACTCCATGTCGCCGCCATAATTCTTGTTCTCCTTTATGACGCAGCCGTTTTCGTCGGTGTCGTACGTATAGGTCGAAGCGGTGTCGGAGTGTGCCCATTGGCTCGACTCGCAGAGATAAACCGACGGTTTGCCGAACAAGCCCGTTTCATAGAGCCAGCGCGAAGGGTCGGTAGCCTCGCTGTGGATGTTGAAGATGTTGTGGGTGTTGGGCGTAGC
>CAYTLU010000325.1:0-2030 GCA_964438665.1 uncultured Bacteroides sp. | reverse complement strand
GTGCAAATTTTGGTTGAAGAAGTATATATTTAACGCTAGCTGTTAGCGTAATATGCCGATAGAAAATGAAAACATTCAAGAAAATCAGAGGTTGGTTCAGCAATCCGTGGCGGGTCTTCGTGTGGCCGTTCGTAAAGATGGTGCGCGGGATCATAGCCTTTGTCTACAGCTCGTGGAATCGAGTAATATTTCCTGCCGTAGGCACTCTGCTGTTGGGCATGGCCGATATTGTCGTGATGGTAGCCGTTTGCGAATGGGTCAAACCCGAATCGCCGCTTGTCGTTCTGGGGATCAACGCCGTTTTCGGCATCTTGCAGTGCTATCTGCTAAACGTGGTCAGCGTCCGGCGCATTTTCGGCGACCGCAAAACTATTTCGGATTGCCGGCAAGATTATAGTTGCATTTGCGATCTGTTTCGTTTTCAGTAGGTTGCTCGTTACGGCGATTGCACTGTCGAACCTTCCGCAGTTAGCGCTGTTTTCGGTCGTAAACGGGCTTCTTCTATGCATCGTATGCCTTACCATCTTTCTTTAATAGGACGGAAACCTGCAAGTTTATATCATTAATCAAGTGACACTATGAATCCATCAAGTGACAAAAAGAATCTGGTATCGATCATCGTTCCAGTGTACAACGTCGAGAAATATCTGGCCCGATGTTTAGATTCGGTGATGGCCCAGACGTACAAAAACTTGGAAATCATCCTCGTGAACGACGGATCGACGGACAGTTCGGTCGAAATCGCGGCGCGTTATATCCAACAGGATTCGCGTATGAGGCTGATCGCCCATGAATCCAATAGGGGTCTGATGCGTGCCCGTCGGACGGGGTATATGGCGGCGAAGGGTGAATATATCACCTTCTGCGACAGTGACGATACGATGCCCGCCGATGCGATCCAAAATCTTCTCACCGTGGCGCTTGAGGGTGGTTACGATATTGTTTCGGGGGAAATGCAGTTCATTCCCGTTCATGGATCGCCGAAGAAATTCCGCCACAGTATGTCTTTCGAAGGCGGAGGTGATCCGGTTGAGATCTACAAGGCTGTGATCAAACGCAAGCTAACTCACAATCTGTGCAGCAAACTTTTTAAAAGAGAGATACTTCAGGATTATCCCTACCAAACTTACGATCATTTTACGATTTCTGAGGACGGGCTGCTGTTTTATCAGATAGCAGAGCATTGCAAATCGATGAAACATATCAACACGATTATATACAACTATTATCAAAATATGCAATCGTCCATGAATGTCCGTTTCTCGGAAAAAGCCATGCGGAACATTATGCTCATGTCGGCTTACCGTAAAGAGTTGATTTCGAAATATCCCCGAATGGAGAAAATAATGTCACGCAGGATAATATCGATTTTAGTAAAGCAGTATTATTTAGGATATCATAAAGATATGGATCTGGACGGGTTGCTTGAAGAGTACGGTTTGTCGGAATTTGTGACTACATCCTATATTTTCAAGTATTGTCCTTTCGCGGAAGCGTGTAAATTTTGGCTGAGGAAGTATATATTTGCACGCTCGTGATTGTGGCCGTTCGTAAAGATGGTGGGCGGGATCATACCCGATGAATGGTATGTCAGGATTCAGTGGCGGGTGAAGATGGGCTACCGGCTCGATCTGGTTCATCCCAAGACGCTCAATGAGAAACTGCAATGGCTCAAGCTCTACAACCGACGTCCCGAATATACACAGATGGTCGACAAGGTTGGGGCTAAAGAGTATGCTGCTGAGGTTATCGGTCGCGAATACATCATCCCGACACTCGGCGTATGGGAGCGGCCCGAAGAGATCGATTTTGATTGGCTGCCCGACTGTGTGATGGTCTGCTTGGATCGCGATACCAAAAATACCAAGTTCTATTTCTTCGACCGCGACTGGAAGCTGCTGCGCTACAACGTTCGCGGGATCGAAGCCCCCGAGGACTTTACATTGCCGCGGCCTGCGCAGATTTCGGAGATGTTCGACCTGGCGGAAAAACTCTCCCAAGGGTTGCCCTTTGCCCGTATCGACCTCTAC
>CAYTLU010000324.1:0-1707 GCA_964438665.1 uncultured Bacteroides sp. | reverse complement strand
TCTGCTGATGACGGCCGTAAATATCATTTACACGCGGATCAACCTCCAGAACCAGCCCAGCAGCGCATCAACCCCGATGATGAAATGGATGATGTATCTGATGCCGGTGATGTTCCTCGTGTTCTTCAATGAATATGCTTCTGGCTTGAGCTACTATTATCTGCTATCGCTGCTTATCACGATCATCCAGACCTATATTTTCCGTCTGCTGATCAATGAAGACAAAGTGCGCGCCACAATGAAGGCCAATGCCGCAAAGCCAAAGAAAAAGAGCGGATTCATGGCACGTCTTGAAGAGGCGCAGCGCAAGCAGCAGGCCATGATGCGTGAGCAGGAGAAGCAACGCGGCAAGAAAGGCGGACGCCGTTAGGCTAACGAGTCTGCCGGACAGCGCGTGCTGAGATGTGATTATGAAAATAAGTTACTTTCCAAATATTTATAAAGATGATCAGTAATAAAGTGCAAGACGCAATCAATGCGCAGATCAATGCCGAATTTTGGTCGGCTTATCTCTATCTCTCAATGGCAATGCACTTCGAAGCAGAAGGACGCAGCGGCGTTGCCAACTGGTTTAAGATTCAATTCCAGGAAGAGCAGGCCCACGCCCAGATATTTATCAATTATCTCAATCAGCGCGGCGGCCGCGTGACTTTGAAAGCCATCGATGCCGTTCCCACCACGTGGGAGTCTCCGCTCGATGCATTCAAGGCAACCTTGGAGCATGAACAGAAGGTGACAGCGTTGATAAACAATCTCTATGCCATAGCCGAATCGGAGCATGACTATGCCAGCCGCGACCGTCTCAACTGGTTTGTAAACGAACAAGTCGAGGAGGAGGACAATTGCCGTCAGTTGATCGACAAATTCTCATTGATAGGAAATGACGGTATGGGCCTGTATACGCTCGATCAGGAGCTGGGAGCGCGCACATACGTTGCCCCTACAGCTTTGGCTGAGTAACCCATATTTTTAAGAACCGAAAAATTTCCCTGACGCGGTTTTGGATTTTATTCCGAAGCCGCGCCAATCTGTTTATATTCGATTTTGCTCATTTTGATAGGAAAATTGACGAAATGGTTGCAAAAATATTAAATAATGAAAATTTCTCTTTCAAAATGGTGGTTGTTATGTTCGAAAACGCTAATTTTGTGACATTATATTAATCATTTTTAATTTTTTTCAACTAAATGCTATGGTCCAATTAAGAAAGCTCGCGGCGTTGATCGCCGTTCTGCTGTCGGTTTCGGCGTGTGTCGATGACAACTACGACCTCTCCGATATCGACACAACAGTCGGTGTCAGCGTCAATCAGCTCGTGATTCCGATTAACATTGATGAAATAACATTAGACAATATCATCGGTGATGATAACGATGACGTGAAGATTGTCAATGGTCAGTATGCCGTTGTGCAGGATGGAACATTCCAGTCTGATATGGTCAACGTTCCGGCCATTAATCTGGCAACCCCGCCTATCACACCGACTGAAACAACTATCACTTTAATTGGCGGATCGCCCCTGCGTGCCGCAACCGGCAGTTTTTCGTATGATCTCGCCAGCGAGGGTTCGGAATACAGGTTTGAATCTTCATTGGTCAGTGATTTTATTGTAGGCATTGACCATATCGGATGCAACATCACTATTGACATAGACATCATGCTGCGCGGACTTGAATCAGTGGTTCGCCGGATAAAATTCACCGATGT
>CAYTLU010000323.1:0-6068 GCA_964438665.1 uncultured Bacteroides sp. | reverse complement strand
TATCGTGGACGATGGAAAGATCTGGGGACGTGGAACACACTCACGGATGAACTGAAGAATAATGCATACGGCAATGTCGTCACAGACGGAACGAGTGAAAACACCCATCTTTTCAATGAACTTAACATTCCGATGCTATGCCTTGGAACGAAAGATCTGGTAGTTGCCGCTTCTCCTGACGGCATCATTGTCACAGAAAAGAGCAAAAGCGAGAACATTAAGGCGTATGCAGAAAAGCTCAAAAGTCGTCCGATGTTTGAGGAACGTCGCTGGGGCACGTATAAGGTGATAGATTCGGTAGTGTTTCCCGATGGATACTGCGCACTTACGAAGCATGTCTCTCTCAATTCAGGATGCGCGATAAGCTACCAGAGTCATTCCTGCCGGGATGAGGTCTGGACGTTTATTGACGGAGAAGGTGAGATTGCTATTGACGGAAATCGCCGTAAAATACGGCGGGGAGAAACTGTGGCAATTCCTAAAGGCGTGAAACATGCGCTCCGTGCTGCCACGAATTTGACATTCATTGAAGTCCAGTCAGGCAGAAATCTTGTGGAAGAAGACATCGAACGCTTTGATTGGGACTGGTGACAGACAAAACAGACATTTTTTTGCGCCATTTTTGATTTTTTGTCACGTAGAGGTTAAATAAAGAGAGATTTTTTCATAACTTTGCGGGTGGAAATGAGCCAAGAGAGGCTCAACACATCACAACGACATGGGGTTGACCGGTTTTGACAGCGTGTAGAGGTGGTGTGTAAGCATGCAGAGCCATGATGGAAGGCGCTCTTTAATCTCCGACATCGACTTTTTTAAATGGCGAAAATAACTACGCTCTTGCTGCTTGATTGAAGTACAGTAGATCAGCTTAATCGCCGCAACAGTTGCAGCGACAAGACATCGCCCGATTGCCAATTTGTCCCGAGGCTAATCGAACAGGCGGTGCAGGAAAATCGGGAATAGGACTCTGACAGTCTCGCGAAGAGTCCGAAAATTAAAGAGAATAAGCCGGCGGTTGGTCGCTTTTTGCCTGCTGCCGGACGAAAACCAAGTAAAAGCTAAGCATGTAGAAAGCGCATTAGTTCCACGTTTGGACGAGGGTTCGAATCCCTCCAGCTCCACATTTGCGGGTCGGACAGATTCCGACTAGCGCAAAATAAATTAAATCGCAGAACATCAATTTATTCTGCGGTTTTTTATTTTGTCTGTGTAAAAATACATGGTTTTTCCATATATTCGCGGTTGATATTTAACAATGATAATCAACCATGAGTATAGTATCGACTTCAAAAATCAACCGACTCCTTGCAGATAGTACACCAGGCGGGCTTCTGTTTGCTGTTTGGCTGCGCAAGGAGGGGAGAAATTTTGTTTGTGGTTCAACTTGTTTTGAAAAATAATTTGTAACTTTACGCCGTTTCCAAAAGTCTAAAAAAATTAAAGTTTGGGAAACGGAATCGAATGAAACTAATAGATAGACCATTGTACCTTCGCAAGTTAGAAGGGCTGATGAATACTCCCGACATTAAGATAATAATGGGAATTAGGCGTAGCGGCAAATCAAAGCTGCTGACCGCTTTCTCGGACTATATCGTCAAGACCGATGTGTCAGCAAACATTATCTATGTAGATCTTACAAAAATCAAGTTTGAACATCTTAAAGAGTATCATGCCCTAAACGATTATATAGAAGAAAAATATCGTCATGGGGTTAACAACTACCTGATGATTGACGAGGTGCAGCTTTGCGAAAATTTCGAACTGACGATAAACAGCCTGCACTCTGACGATAAATACGATATTTATCTTACTGGTTCAAATGCTTTTCTTTTGAGTAGTGATCTCGCTACTTTGTTCACCGGACGATACATGGAGATTCATGTGTATCCTTTTAGTTTTAAGGAGTATTGCACTTACTTTGAAATAGACAAGGATTATGACGAGCATTTCGAGCGTTATATAAAACTTGGTGGCTTGTCCGGTTCATATACATATAAAAATGATACCGATAAAGGGAAGTATATCCGCGATGTATATGACACAATCCTTATCAGAGATCTCGTAGAGAAATATCGGCTTGGAAATGCGACTATACTAAAAAGGGTGGCTGAATACCTTATGGACAATGTGAGCAACATATCATCCTCAAATAACATTAGCAATGCCCTG
Source organism: uncultured Bacteroides sp. (assembly GCA_964438665.1). Taxonomy (GTDB): domain Bacteria; phylum Bacteroidota; class Bacteroidia; order Bacteroidales; family Muribaculaceae; genus Paramuribaculum. Next base: position 3,899 of record CAYTLU010000323.1, on the reverse strand, counting down.
ATTGCGAATGGAACAGAGACCAACTATAAGACAGTGGGCAGTTATATCGGGCATCTCTGCCATGCCTTTGTTTTCTATGAGACCGGGAGGTATGATGTAAGGGGTAAGGAATATCTTCAATCGTTAAGTAAATATTATCTTGCCGATACAGGCATACGGTTTGCGGTTCTCGGCAAACGCAATATGGACTGGGGACGTATGCTTGAGAACATAGTCTTCATAGAACTGTTGCGACGTGGATATGATGTATATGTAGGTAAACTGTATCAGAAAGAGATTGATTTTGTGGCAATGAAAGGCAATGAGAAATTATACATTCAGGTCAGCGATGACATCTCCGGTGAAGAAACATTTAGCAGGGAGATCGGGCCATTGTTACAAATCCGCGATGCCTATCCCAAGATGCTGCTTGCAAGAACCCGCCATGAAGATAGTGACTACGAGGGCGTTTCCATTATTGATATTCCCCGATGGTTGCTTGGTGGATCGCTATCAAGGTTATAAAGGCGGGTTATTGGTAGAGGAATCTTTTGATTGAGCGCTTTGGTGTTTTTTCAAATTCAGTCGGACGCAGTTGTATTTCATCAATTTTCTCGTATGGAGCTGTCAGTTTGTTCAGTTCGACTCGGATTTTTTCCATTACGGTAGGCATCATTTCGGACGTGAGCCTGGAATTATCCATCGCTTCATAGTCGGGATATACAAGGGCAACCAGTTTCCTGCCACGTTCCACGACTAAGCTTTCGGACACATACGGCATATTGTTGAGCTTGGCTTCGATCTCTTCAGGATAGATATTCTGTCCGTTGGATGTTAGAATCATCGTTTTGTAGCGACCCTTTATGAATATGGTCCCGGCATTGCTTATTGTGCCCATATCGCCTGTGTGTAGCCAGCCGTCCTTGTCAAGGACATCGGATGTGGCTTTCGGATTCTTGTAGTAACCCTTCATCACGTTCTCTCCTTTCACGCAGATTTCCCCCGGGATATATGTCTCGTTGTCGCTCATAACTTTTGAATACATGATTCCTTTCAATGTGCGGCCTGATGAACCGGGAATGAACTGTTGCCACGGAGTGTAGCTGATCAACGGACCACATTCGGTCATTCCGTAGCCAACGGTGAATGGGAATTTAATTTTGTAAAGGAATTGCTCGACTTCGGGATTCAGTGGCGCCCCGCCAACAATGACTTCTGTAAACTCGCCGCCAAACGCTTCAATAAGTTTGTTGCGGATTTTTTTGTAGATTCGTTTGTTGAGCAATGGAACGGCCATCATCCGGCGCATGGCGGCCTTGGATGTGATGGGGAGAATCTGTTTGCGATATATTTTTTCAAGAATCAGAGGGACGCACAGAATCAGGGTGGGTTTCACCTCCGATAAAGCTTTCAGAAGCAGTTTCGGAGAGGGAATGCGGCCTAAAATGGTGATATGCGTTCCGACAGCCAGCGGCACAAGCATGTCGAACGCGCATCCATAGGCATGGGCAAGCGGCAGGAACGAAAGACATCTTGATCCGGGGTAGTGAAGTTTGGAGCGGATTCCGAATACGACGTTGCCGCATAGATTGTTCAGCGAAAGCATCACCCCTTTAGAGAATCCGGTTGTTCCGGATGTGTAGTTGATTTCAGCAATGCTGTCGGGTTTGAAATAGCGGTATTTCACGTTGTTTTTTGCAAATCCGAGAGGATAGCGTTTATTAAATGCCTGACCAAGAACATTCAGCGTCTTGCTATATCGCCTATCGGATGCATGTTCGGCAAGAATGTCCTGAGAGTCAAGAGAGATGACCGCTTTGATTTTGGGCATAAGTTCAAAGTCAAGGTGATCCCAGTTGATGTCGGAGCAAAAAAGCATTTCCGCATCGGAATGGTTGATGATATGCTGGGCATCTTGCGGGTTAAATTCCTGAAGAATCGGAACGACGACAGCACCGTAGGTGACGGTTGCCATATATGTCACCACCCAGGAGACCGTATTTTTCCCCAATAGGGCTATTTTCGCTCCGGCAGAGACTCCGCAAAGCTCAAAATACAGATGAGTCTGCGCTATGCGTCGTGCAAGATCGGAATAATTGAGGGTGCTTCCGGTCATGTAGTCTGTCAGTGCCGGAAGATCCCAGTTGTTGCGGAAGCTCGTGGCATATATATGAAGTAGGTCTTCTTTTAACATAATAGAGATGCTTTGCGTTATGTTATAGGTCAAGATAGCATTAAAACGCCAGTATTGATATTTTAGTTTGAATGACAGTGTTTATAAAACATTTCCTAACTTTGCAGTCAGGAAACAAATATAATATAATTAAATGATAGATTCGGCATTGGTAGGCGAAAAAAAAGCGTTGTACCATACATTCGGCTGTAAGTTGAACTTTGCGGAGACTGCAACTCTGGCAGGAATGTTGGAGTCGCGGGGAATAAAAACGGCTGAAAACGGAGAAGTTCCGGATTTAATCATAATCAATTCATGTTCGGTGACAGCATTGGCCGACAAGAAATGCCGCCAGACAATACGCAGCTTTGCACGGCAGTTTCCGGCCGCTCCTATAATCGTGACAGGATGCTATGCACAGTTGAAGCCGCAAGAGGTGGCGTCCCTGCCCAATGTGGTCATTGTGGCCGGCAATGATCGCAAGCTGCTTGTCGCGGACTATGTTGAGCGTTGGTTGAAAGATGCTGTTGCAAAAACGGAAATCACATCATACAAGGAGATCACAGAGTTCAGTCCATCCTGTTCGTGTGGCGACCGAACACGTTATTTTTTGAAGGTGCAGGATGGGTGTGACTATTTTTGTTCATATTGTACAATCCCATTTGCCCGCGGCAGAAGCCGGTCGGCTTCAATCGACTTTCTTGTCGGGCAGGCGGCTCAGGTTGCAGCGGAAGGGGGCAGGGAGATCGTATTGACCGGTATTAATATCGGAGATTTCGGCAAAGGCCGCGATGATAACTTTTTCGATCTGATACGCCGGCTTGACGAAGTGGATGGAATAGAGAGATATCGAATCTCCTCAATAGAGCCCAACCTGCTTACGGACGAGATGATTGAATGGGTGGCGACATCGCGCAGATTCATGCCTCATTTTCATATACCGCTGCAGAATGGCGATGACACGGTGTTGAAACTTATGCGTCGCCGCTATGATACGTCGTTGTTCCGCCATCGTGTCGAGACAATACGCAGATATATTCCGGATGCGTTTATCGGCGTGGATCTGATGGTCGGTGCGCGCGGAGAGACAGAAGAGTGTTTTAACCGGTCGCGTGATTTTGTCGATTCGCTTGACATATCGCGACTTCATGTATTTCCTTATTCGGAGCGGCCGGGGACGCGTGCGCTTGTGGATATTGACTATGTAGTGTCGCAGGAAGAGAAGCATCGCAGAGCGGCCGTGATGGGAGAGATTTCTGATTGTAAATTGATGGAATTTAACCGCAGACACCTCGGATCGGAGCGCAAAGTCCTTGCGGAGCATACGGCTCATGGGAAATCGATGTATGGTTTTACGGACAATTATATCAGAGTCAGGATGGACTGTAGGCCAGAGCTGTATAACACGGTGGTTAATGTCCGTCTGACAGGTGTAGATGGAGAGGATATGACAGGAGAGATCATAGGATGAATCAGAAAATAACACAAACCGAGTCGCCCAGGGTGGCGGTCATTATCCTTAACTGGAATGGCGAAAAGCTATTGTCGGAGTTTTTGCCGTCAGTGGTCAGGCATACACCCAAAAGTATAGGGCGTGTAATTGTGGTGGATAACGGCAGCACGGACAGTTCCATCGGTTTGCTTGAAAAGGAGTTTGCGGATGTTGAATTGTTGCGTTTTGACGAGAATTATGGCTTTGCCGCAGGATATAATAAGGCGATAGCGCATTATGCCGACCGTTTCCCTT
>CAYTLU010000322.1:0-2976 GCA_964438665.1 uncultured Bacteroides sp. | reverse complement strand
TAACAGACCTGTAGATTCAACAACGTATTCAGCACCTACTTCACCCCAGCCGATTTCAGCGGTATTCTTGCAAGCGTTTACTCGGATTTCCTTGCCATTGACAATGAGAAGTCCTTTTTCCATGTCACAATCTACAGTGCCATCAAAACGGCCGTGCATTGTGTCATATTTGAGCATGTAAGCCATGTAGTCAACCGGGAGAAGGTCGTTGATAGCTACTACTTCGATGTCGTCTCTTTTAACAGAGGCGCGGAACACGAAACGTCCGATGCGGCCAAAGCCATTGATACCTATTTTTGTCATAATTCTAAAAATAAAATTGGGTTATAAATGTCATATTTCAAATGCTTTAACACCCTTGTTGCGTTTGGGTGCTTTAGCGACACAAAAATAGTGATAATTTTTTGTTTTGCAATACATGGCAGATGTAAATATTAGGCGGATTATCATTTTTTTTGGATTCAACCAAAATTTCCTTATTTTTGCCGTCGGTTAACGAAACGAGTATTTTTTACTAACCATAATATCCATCAATTATGTCATTTATCAAAGACTTTAAAGAGTTTGCCATGAAGGGCAATATCATCGACATGGCAGTCGGTGTGATCATCGGTGGTGCGTTCGGTAAGATCGTCAGTTCGCTTGTCAACGACATCATCATGCCTTGTGTGACGGTAGTCACCGGAGGCGATGGGTTCAAGAACATGAAATATGTCATCACGCCTGCGAAAGAGGCTCTGGCCGAGGGCGAGGCGGCGGTTGAAGAAGTGGCCATTAATTATGGTATGTTCATCCAGAACATTGTCGATTTCTTCATTATTGCGCTGAGCATATTTTTTGCTCTGAAGTTTATCATGAAGTTTAAAAAGAAGGAGGAGGAAGCTCCTGCCGAACCGGCTGCACCCTCTCAGGAGGAAGTACTGCTGACCGAGATCCGTGACATTCTCAAGGAGAAGAAATAGTCAGGCATCACCCGCCGCCAGATATATTGGCGATATCGGTGGTGTGTCGGATATAAAAAAGAGCCTTTTGAGGCTCTTTTTTATTTTCTACCGAAATCGGCGGGAATTTCGCCCCAGCGGTCGGTGTCCCATTTTTGGATGCTGTTGGCCGGGGAGTGTGTCTGAAGCCATGTCTCGGCACGCGCCACCAATTGCCGTATCGGGGCGTTAAGCGCGGTCGGAGCGATGGATGTCTTTACTTTTTTGTTTCTGACCCAAGCCATTGCCGTGCGGCTGTCGGAATATATGGTGATGTCCGGGCGTCCGATCTTCTCAAGCCATGCCAGAGCGTGGACAATGGCCAGAAATTCGCCCATGTTGTTGCTGCCTCCGGCCAGCGGACCGACATGAAACAGGCGTTTGCCGGTGGAGATATCAACGCATTGATATTCTACCGGTCCGGGATTGTGGCTGCATGCGGCGTCAACGGCGATAGAGCCGGGGACGATTTCAGGAATTGCGGCGTAGTTCATTATTTTGGGCTTGCGTGCGGCCAGTCCGCGGAACAGGCTCATATATTCTTCGGGGTTGCCGCGATAGGCTTCTATCGCTTCCTGCCGGGAGTTGAACGATTTATAGCGCGCTCCCGGAAAGTTTGCAACCTGAAGTTTGCATTCTTCCCATGAATCATACACGCCGGTGTCATGACCGGCCCACACTACATAGTATTTCTTTGAGGGCATAGCGTTGGATCTTTATGACAATGTCAGGTAGATGTTCACATCGACATGCCGTTGGCCGACAAGCCGTGCAATGGCTGCATTGACCGGTTTGCCAAGGAATGTCAGCGCGGCGCATTGCAGCCCCGGCAGAAGTTTGAGGGCATTTGTCACGCCTTCGCAGTCGGTCACCGTTCCAAGCATGGTTATAAATGTGTTGCTCAATGCCATTGCTGCTGTTCGCGCCACGGCGCTTCCGGCGTTGATATAGCATGCGCGCGACGGTTCGGTCAGCGAGATGTCGAGCGGAGAGGCAAGGGCGAGGTCGATTGTCGGGACGCTGGGGAATGCTTTGCCGCAGTCATCGGTCAGGTCGAAGATGATCACGCCGCGTTTCATTTGGCTGATGACATCGTGGCCGAGCGATGGGACAGGGTTGACGCCGGTGTAGATCACCACATCGGCCGTGCGCAGGGCGTTGTGAAAGACGCGCGGATGCAGGGCGGATGTGACTGTCTTGCCATCGAGTTCTCGTTCGGCCTGGCGCAGACGATAGACGTCATGGTCAAACATCCTGACCAGCGCGCCGGCGCCGGAGGCCGATTTTGCGGCTGCGCATGCGGCAATTCCGGAGCCTATCACTGTCACTTCACACGGTACGATTCCGGCTACTCCGCCGAGCAGGATTCCTTTGCCGTGAACCGAATCGGCAAGCAGCGATGATGCGCGGGCTATGGCGGCGCGGCCGTCGATTTCCGAAAGGATGTCGGCAAACGGACTGTTGCCGCGGTCATCTTTGATGAAGTCGATGGCTATGGTTATTATCGACCTGTCGAGCAGGGTGCGGATTGCGGGCGCGGTCTGACGGCAAAGCGATGATAGGGTCAGAAGCAGTGAGCCGCGGCGCATTTTCTTTATGTCGGCCGGCGAAAGCGGTGCGAGATGCATCACGATGTCGGCGCCGAGAGATTCATCGCGTGAGCAGATGCGCACTCCGGCGTTGGCATATTGCTGATCGGTGTAGTGGATCGTGTGGGCTGCGCCTTCCTGCATGCGGATCTCGAACCCCTGTCGCACGAGCATGCCCGCGCCTTCGGGCGTCAGTGGGAAACGGCGTTCAGCCGGGTCGTTACACGCGGGCAACCCGATTGAAAACAGTCGCTGACCGGAAGCTATCGCTGCCGGACATTCCAGCGGCTCATGAGTTTCTGATAGTGTTGACATAACAGGGCTTTTTGATTTCCCACAAAATTAAGCAATTATTTGCCATCATCCAAAGCTGTTGCCCATATCCGGCATCCAACTATTGCTTCAAA
>CAYTLU010000321.1:0-2463 GCA_964438665.1 uncultured Bacteroides sp. | reverse complement strand
AGTGTCTCCCCAGCCATCGCACCAAATAAATAATCCAACCAAAAAGTCCTCTCAAGCGAGGATCGCTACCAATATGCAGTGCCATGACCTCTATATGTGCCTTTTCAAAAATCCGCCGAGCATAGAGTTAATCACCGACGGTTTTAGGCGAATAAGATCTTTGATGATCTTTTGGTAATTGGCCCTGCGGTAGCGTTTCATCTCGCGAGACAAAGCACTGTAATACTTTTCGTTTTCCACGTTGTGGTCAATCAAACCGTTGAGGTAGTCGAACCGACAGTCTGCGGGTACTTTTTCCGCTTCCACGATATGCGGCGAGAACATTTTGTCAATCTCGACGTACGAATAACCTACTTGCGGAATCCGTTGCGACAGGTCTACATGAACCAATGCGCCATAACGCGTTTTGTACCACGCCATATTGAACACCGTATTACCTAACGAATAGAATATATGCTTACCCTTGTAAATTTCGAATCCTTGCAAAACATGAGGGTGCATTCCGATTATCAAATCGTAACCCAAGTCGATGATCCAATGCGCAAACCGGCGTTGATCCATATAAGGATAATTCATAAATTCATTACCCCAATGAACATATAGAACCTTAAAATCCGAACCTTTGACGTGCTCTTCGTATTCGGCTTGAATTGCGGCATACTCGGGATTGGCCCAGTATAACGTACCGAAATCGAAATTCTCGGGACGCTGGCTCATGGCAGTTATCGCTATCTTCTTGCCCCGGTGTTCGAAAGAGACACTTTTTTGTTCGTCCGAACCGACATATCGGCTTCCCAAAGTCTTGATATTTTCCAACAATGCTTTATAGGCACCCTGTCCGTGCTGCATTACGTGGTTGTTCGCGACTGCATATATATCCGGATGCCATTGGTCGCGCAACAGGTCGGGCTCGATGATGAACTGACCGGCCGCGATCCCTCGCAGTTCCGATTTGTCGCTACAAACACCCTCGAAATTCCCGATCCACACGTCTTCTTTTTTATGCGGCAGGTACATCAAGGGCCTATGACCTTTTGCGATCAGCGAACCGACCCCGATCCCCGAATCAAAATACCCGTCGCAATAATTGATATCGCCGGTAAACCAAATCATAAACCTATACCGCTTAAAAGTTGTGCATCGATTACATGGCGGGTTGAGTACAAGTGCGCGCGTTCCATACACACTTTCGACATGGCCGCACAATCGATCTTTTTTGTTATAAAACGCTCCATGGCGGCACATAGCGCAGCGGCATCCTTTGTCGGAATGATACAACCGGTTACGCCGTCATCCACCAATTCGGCATTCAGATTGTGATTTGAAGCAATTATGGGCAATCCGGCAACAAGGGCATCGATCATAATGCCGGGGAAGCCTTCACCGTGCCAATAACTCGGGAAGAGCATTACATCGTACGATGCCAAAACATCATAGTTGCGTTCATCGGTCAAATCAAGAACACCCCGATACGCGACATTGCCGTGCGATGCACACCGCTCATTAAAATCCGCCTCGAAACCTTCGTCTACAGGGCCATAGAAATCCACTGAGAAACGTGCCGGGTATCGGTTGTTCAGATTGGAAACTGCATCGAAAATAAAATTGACCCCTTTTTCGGGAATAATTCTCGATATGAATACGAATCGGAGTATTTCGTTCGGTGTTTCCTTTTTTACAGGATAATAATGAATATCCTTGAAATTAGGAACATAGCGTACATTCTTAAATCCGACGGACGCTAACGCTAATTTCATCTTATTCCCCTCTACGAGGAAAAATGAGACACAGTGAAAATATTTTTTGTTCACTCTTCCCGTCTTCATCCAATCACCTATCGTGCCACCGATGACCCAGTAGATGACATCTTTGATACCGGCCAGCGTAAAAAGTTGCAGCAAGCGATACGAACTCATGTTGTTCGTTGCAACAATAAATTTATCTTTTCGACGGAACATGATTGCAACCAAAACTCGAAGCAACACACGTGGGTCTCTTTTCCAAAATTCCGAATCGATGACAGTGACCGAATAATTCAATTCCGCCAAACGTTTGAGCAGATGGTAATTTTTTACGGATGCACCATTCGTCGGTATTTTACCGCCTCCCGCAGGTCCGATAAATACTATTTTTTTCATTTGACTCCCCCAAATGGTTCTCAGAAAAAAGAATCCTCATTATATCTACGGTAAAACGCGCCTGTCAGCATATTTTAGTAAACCGAGTTCTCGACTGTTGGGCCATTCGAAAAACATCTAATAAGGTAGGCCGGGACCAATGGTTATGACACTTTACAGTGTTTCGATCAATGCGACGTAAGCATCCACCATCCGCTCCGGGGTTAGGTTCTCCAAGACGCGGGCGCGGTTGAATGACCCTTTTTGCCGGCGTTCCTCGGGTGACCAGAACGACGAGCGAACTATCGCGTCGGCCATGGCGTCCACGTCGTGCGGATCGAAAAGC
>CAYTLU010000320.1:0-17695 GCA_964438665.1 uncultured Bacteroides sp. | reverse complement strand
CGCGCTGCCGCGCAGGATTTCCGCATCGGGCTGCCGGGCATGCTGCTCCAGATTGTCGGCGGCTGGGCATTTCTCAACTGCGTGATCCGCAAATAGCCGAGGCGTGGCAATCTCGGTTGCGGCCGTGATTCTCGCGTCGCGTTCACAGAACGCTCCTCAGAATGACATTCAACCTATTATAATGTCACTCCGAGGGAGAAGCAATGCCTCGACCGTGGGAGTCTCGGCCGAGGCGTTTGTTGACACATATAAAATAGTTGTGCATCGGGAATAACGTGCCGCAGTCGTTGGCGGCTCTCAGAGCCGCCAACGATTTTAATCAGCATTTGGCCTGTCATTCCGAGCGGAACGAAGTGGAGCGTGGGAATCGGTCATTCCCTATGATGTCCGGTTTTGACTGAACGCGAAGGATTAGCCGAGAAGCATTTCCGCTTTTTGTATGGTTTCGCTCAATTTATCCTCAATGTTTTTGTGGAAGCTCTTCGTAAGACGCATATCAGGGAGATAACATCCGATCGAAGCTATCACCTCCCCGTTCTTGAAGACAGGAGCCGCAATGCAGGCAAAGTGCTGATTAATCACCGTAAAACAGTTTTTAGCCCTGATTTCCGAGAGGCAATTCAACAGATCTTCTTTTGTCTTGACCTCGGGCCAATCTTTTCCCGGCATGCCTGCCAGTTTAAGAAAATTGTTGAGTTTCTCGGAACTGTATTGGGCGATTATGACCTTTGCCGTTGTGGCCTGCCATGCCTTCATCTCGTAGATTATTTTCGCCTCTATCAGATGGTTGGCCGTTACACTATAAAGATTTATACGCTTGTCGTTCTTTATAACCGACAACATGACATTTTCGTTGACCTCTTTGCATAATGAGTCGATAAGAGGTTTTAGCAGCGTCACGATTCGGTCGGGATCATTGTTTACCCCTACAATAGCATAAAGTTTCTCCCCCAGGACATAACCTTTGCGATAGCTCATTTGTTCAATGAAGCCGATCTCTTTGAGAGCCTTGAGAATATTTGCACAGGTAGCTCTGTTTATATTCAGCGTATCGGCTATCTCCGACAAGGGGACCTCTCGTTTTCTGTTTTTTGAAAGATAAACAAGTATTTCTTCGACTCTCCCTATGACCTGTATCATATGTCGGTACTTAATTGTACTTATTTTTAATCTACGAAGGTAGTTATATTTTTTTAAATCTCGTTAAGGCCCTGTTTGAAATTTTGTCAATCTTTCTTGGAAATAGGTCGGAGACAACTTAAAAATTACAGCGGCTGCAACCGGACTCGATTCGCAGCCGCTGTAATTGCCTTGTCAAAAGAGTCGTTTCTAATCTCCGAGTGTTTTGGAGTAGATAACCGTTATGTCGAACACCCTCAATGAAGCTCCTTCGGTAAGCTCCATCGTATAGGACTTCCCTTCAATGGTGTTGATAATTTGGGCATCTTGCGTCGCCGTCGTAGGGAAAGTTACGGTCTCCGTAACAGGTGTAGTCAGGCTGGGTGCTTTAAGCAAAGGAGATGAAAAATATTTTCCGACCGGACTCTGAGGATTTTCCTGTACCCTGAATCTCTTGGCCGTCGTATTGCCGTGGCTCATGGATACAGATTTCAAGTATCTGCCGGGAATTCCGGGAAGTTTGATCCAAGCGTTATTCTTGGCACCGAAAAGCAATACGTTGTGATCCACCCCGGAAGCCTTATAGTGCTGATAGGTCGCGCTGTTTTTGCCTTTGCTTATCGTGAAAATGAAATTTTTGCTGGCGGGAGCGCCATCGAGCATATAATTGTAGGTATAGGTATACTCTTCACCATTGACATTCTGATCAGCACCGGGCACGAAAGCCCCCAAAGGATTCTCGTCATTTTCGTTGTAGAACGAAAGTTCGATTGTTATAACATCGGGCAATGTATCATCCAATGTTCCCTCGAATGCGCTGAAATCACTGCGGGGGATGGTAATGCCATCCGTCTCTCCAAGGGTGCGGACAAGGGTATTTCCGTTGCCATAATCGGCTGTTATGCGCAGGCCCTTGGCATAAAACTGAGGCAAGACGGAAATATAATAGGACCCCGGTTTCAGACATCCGTTGAGGGCCTCTGTATCCGATCCGCTTACAGGGGCAATCGTAACGGAAGACGACTGCGATTTACCGGGTGTCGCAGTCCAGAACGTCTCATCGTCACTCTCTATCCGGGCGTAATCCACATCAACATAGCCGGTCATAAACTCACCGCCTATCGCCTCAACAGTTATTGATCTGGCCGTTGAATCGCTCATGGCAACCTTGATAAGCCCCGAAAGATTTTTCATTGGATTAATCTTATAAGCTGTCTTGTTGCCATTTATCTTACCTACAGAGATTATTGCATTCTCTGCATAGGAATTTAAGGTTCCAACTTGTTGAACGTTATCCAGAATCACGCTCAGTATACCATCCGATGAGCACGTAATATCGTCGGAGCCAGTGGAAAAAACTGCATACTTCGGCTTATTGCCGCCCCATTTGTGCGAATAGAATATAGCTTTGGTCCCGTTATCAGTCGTACCAAGTTTGAACCCCGCGTTATTCTCGTCGAAAACGAGGAGCGAATCCATTCTGGACCAACTTATTTGACTATTGCCGTCTGAAGTCTTCATCGGTTCTGACGTAACGGTGATACGAACAAAATTCGGATTGTCCCATACTGTGCCCTCATCGACATTCTCGTTGCAAGCAGATGCAAACCATGCAATGAGTGGAAGAATCATTGAAAATCCAGTTTTCATAATATCAGTTTTTTGGGGATTCATATATCAAAAATCAATTACGGACACGTTCACGGTCTCTCTTATAGCTAACCCTTGCCACCACAAACATCAGCACACTGCAGGCCACCCAAATAATCGCAAGTATAGGGAACGTCGAACTGAGAGAGCCCATGGTCTGTTTAATGTAACCAAGAATCACCGGCGCAAAGGCGCCGACTGCAAAACCGGTCATACCCATTACGCTCGCGCAGGAGGCATGAAGCCTTTCAGGCGTAACATCATACAATACAGCATAGGTATTTGCATCGAAGAAAGCCCGGAAAAACCCCCACCCCGCGAAGCAGCAATAGACGATCGCAAGGGACGAATCCGTGCCCATGAATTTCAAAAATATCGCACCGCACATCAAGCCGAGAGCTTGAAGATACATACGGTATTTACTCTCCTTTTGCGCCAACCTGTCGGACAGCGAACCTGCAAGCAGCACACCGATAAAAGCAGCTACATAGGTCCAAAACATCGAATTGAAACCCGCCTCAGCCTGAGTTTGTCCGAACTCCTCCTGAAGGTAGGCCGGAACCCATGTCATGAATCCCGTTATCACGAAGATCAGCCCGCTGAAGACGATTGTCAGCACCAAAGCGGTTGGAGTAGTGAACACTATCTTGAAACCGTCCAGAAAGCAAGGTTTCGAGTCTGCAGCAGAGGAGGAAGCCTCGATAGGTTTGTTGTCAAGCCGGATGATCATCAGAATACCCCACAGCACCCCTATTCCGCCGAAAATGAGGAAAGAGTATTGCCATCCCAATTTATCGGCGATCAGACCGGTCAACCAGCCTGCCAGAATGACACCGACATAATAGGCAGTCTGATGAATCGACATCGCACGAGCTCGTGTATCTGTATGATACTGGGCAAGTATTGAATAGTTGGAAGGGCCGAAAAGGGCTTCGCCTCCGCCTGTGGCGATAGAACGCAACAGTATCAGCATCACGAAACTGTTGGCATAGCCTGTAAACATGGTTGCAAGGCTGAAAAACAGAACACTGAACGTAACGACGAATTTGCGAGAGAAGCGGTCGCCCATCCATCCTCCGATCGGCACTACAACCGCAAAGGCAAGATTGAATATCGTGGCGATAAGGCCAACGGATGTATCGGTTAAGTTCAGAGCATCCCGGATGGCAGGTAAAACAGTATTGAACACCTGACGGTCTCCCTGATTCAGCAGGTAAGCCATCCATAGCAGGAACAATACCTCCCACTTATACATTTTGCCTTCATGAAACTTTTTCATAGCTCTCAATGATATCTTTTCATGTTTTTACCCTCGCGGACAAACCACGACTTATCAAGAGTCAGAATATCCTGAGAAGTAATGAATACCGGCGAGTCATATACGGGAACGGAGTAGATGGTTCTTCCTTTGGAACGCTCGATATGCGACTCATCGATCTTGTATACATTACCCGTAAGCAGATCCACCCAAACAGGACTTTGAATCGGATTTCCCGCCACTGATACGGCTGCCTGCTTGGTAATATTGTCATTGGAGGGCATGGCGGAAGCATCCCAGAAAACAATGACCGGAGTGTCAGTCTCACGATCTTTCCAGTCATAAACAACACAATTTTCCACTCCTCGCAATGTAGAGCTGGTCTGCTCGGGAGAGAGGCATTCCAAAGCATCGTTAAAGACCGACACAGCATTCTGAATTGCATAATATGCCATCTTTACTTTGAGCACACGGAAACCGTCGGCCTGCCCCGCAGTCTTCAAAAGGCCATATCTGAGCAATCCGTAGTGCTGCTTCACTGCTCTGTATTCGAGATCGCAAAGATGGAACACTTCGGTATCATCACCGTGACCCAGATCGCCGAGCGATCGGCGCAAATCATACTTGGCTTGAGTCAGCTCGGTCCAGAATACATTCGAAAGAGCGCCGTTCCGACACCATTCGCTTTGAGTGCCGCCCTCTCCCTGCATGAGCTTTATATTCGGAGTGTGTCGGGCCACAATCCTGCGGCTCTGCTCGACTTCCTCATATCCCGCATCGGGATTGTGTTTATAGTGATGGTAGGCGATGGTGTTAAAAAGATGGGCTTTACCCCGTTTTTCAAGCTCTATGACAAAGGGTTCTATCCACTTCGGATCAGCCTCCGTCAAGGCGAATGCCGCAATCTTGGCATCGGGGATGATACTGCGCAGAATCTCGGCAGTGCGGACGGCAAAGTCCGTCGCCTGCTCTATGGTGTTGCCCGAAGTCTTGCCGTTGGGTTCGTTCCAAATGCACCAGTCGGTCACCACGCCTTTGTAATGTTCCGCTATTGCCCGAACCCATCTGTCCCATGCGGCAAGTCCCTCTTCGGAAGAGGGGAACCCGGCGTTAAGATGGCGTCCGCCGCCACCCTTATAGGCAGGATTGCCATAGCTGAGCTCCATCCACACGTCCACGCCCATTCTTTTGGCATCCAGCACACACTGGTCGAGCCATGCGAAATCATACATTCCGGGGTCTTTTTCGCAGCGAGCCCATCCCGCCTGTTGACGGATGCGTGCGATGCCAAGAGGGGCGACATAACCGCGAACAGCTCGCCAATCGGCATGTTCACGATCCATACCACCACAGTCAAGTGTCCAGCGCGACGAGGTGATTTCCGATACGGATTTCGGTCGCAGAGTACCCATGATCTCCATATCAATCTTGATGTCGGTTTGGACTCTGGTAGGGCTGTCGTCAATCACGACGCCCGGAGTATGCATCGTCGCAGCTAACATAGTTGCTAACAGAATATTCATTTTCAAGGAGTATTAGTAGGTTTTTTGATACATACATAGACGTCCGCCGTCGACCACATGATTTGAGCCTGTGATGAACGAAGCGTTTTCGCTGCACATGAAGAGGATTACATCCACAAGTTCATCAAGGTCGGCGGCACGGCCCAGAAGCGTAGGCATTCCGGACATGGCCGCACGCGAGAGTACGGGACCGGGAGTAATGCAGAGCGCCCTCACCCCATGAGGGGCCCCTGCGATGGCAAGCCCCTTGACGAAATTGAAAAGGCCCGATTTGGCGGTGCCATACATTGCACCCGTGCCGTCGCCCTCAAATCCGGTTACGGAGCCGAGAATGACGATGACGCCGGACTTCTTCGCAACCATTTGAGGCATCAGCGCCCTCGAAAAGTAAACGGCACCTTTAAGGTTCACATCAAGCCCCCAGTCGATCACCTCTATCGGCTGTTCGTAAAAGGGAACCATACTGTTCAGGCATCGAGCCTCGTATCCTCCGGCACATACCACAAGATAATCGGCACTTCCCTGTTTTTCAGCCTCGGCGGCAACCTCCACTGCATAGCCGAAATCGCGGACATCCCCTTTCATAGGGATAGCAGCCTCTCCGATGGCCTCGGCCTCCGCTTTCAACATTGCTTCGTTGATGTCGCACATGATAACCTTTGCGCCGAGCTGTACAAATTTTTTCGACGCATGGAGCCCCATTCCGCTTGCGGCACCTGTTACCACGACAAGCTTACTGCTAAATTCAATCTCTTTCATTATCGGTAGTATTTCTTTACGAATTTCATCATGTCGTCATAGCATTTGTCGAGTTCAGCCTTCTGAATCCCGGAAATCTCGATGTCGCTGAGTACCCACTTCGATTTATTTTCTTTCGTGTATGTTCCATTCGCACCATCGGGTTCTGTCGCATAGGTTCTGGATAACATATTGTTGAACAGCCCGAGGCGCACGAGGTAATAGAGCGAATAGCCGC
Source organism: uncultured Bacteroides sp. (assembly GCA_964438665.1). Classification (GTDB taxonomy): domain Bacteria; phylum Bacteroidota; class Bacteroidia; order Bacteroidales; family Muribaculaceae; genus Paramuribaculum. Next base: position 11,169 of record CAYTLU010000320.1, on the reverse strand, counting down.
GAAGACTGTCGTAGGGCAGGAATCTTTGGTCTATTAAAAGGCGGTAAAGCGCATATGCTTCGGTGAGACGCCCCTTTTTATCCCCCTTCTTCATCGATTTCCAGATCATAGAGACGATCGGAGCATAAGCGACTCTCTCCGAAATAAGGCCGGCAGTACCGATCTGACGCTGCTGGTAAAGCCATTGCCACCCTCCCCATGCCGAGAATACGGTTTTAATTGCATCGCGGGCTTCGAGCTCGCTCTGCTGCCGGGTGTTGGCCTCCAATTTGTTGGACTCCTCCTTGATCCAGCCATAGATGTCGGGATACTTTCTGGCAAGTCCTACAAGAAAGTCTACACTCGGTGTCGGACAAGCGTCGTTTACGTATGTCTGGATAATGACAGGCCTCTTGGCCACCTTGGCGAGCGCGTCGAAATAGGCCTGCTGTTCGATTTCAGTGGTCCCATAATAAGGAGGACGTGCCGCAAGGACAATATCGACACCCGACTCGGCTGCAAGTCTCTCGGCCTCACAGGCAAATGCGAGCATCTCCTCGATGTCGTCTCCGTTGACCCCGAGGGCGAGAACGGTTTTCATCGGATTTTTTCGCCACTCCTCGACTAAAGCCGCCATACCGGCGAAGCGTTCCTCCCTTGTCAAAAGGTCTATCGAATCATTCGACTGAGGCCATATCAATCCTGCCGCATCCCATTGGGCGGCGAAACGCGCCTCCTTTATCAAACTCGGATAGTCAACCGTCCCGTCAGCATGGTATGGAGTCGAAAGGATGAGGAAAGGCCCCTCGATGTTCGCAGCAATTAGCAGCGGCGAAGCTATCAGAAAACAAAAAGCAAAAAATAATTTTTTCATATCATAAACGTTATCTCCAATATACTTCCGCAGGATTCTGCCCGAGATTCGGATCGGACTTATTCACATCCAAACTGTTGTTATATATAAGTTCATCGTAGGGATAGGAGCTGATCAATCCTTTGCGTACAAGGGTCCAATCCTCGTCGTACCTGAAATCCCGGCCATAATAGATCGTACGATAGCCGTTATAATCGACTCCATCCTTGGTGTAGTCTTCTTGTTCGTTGAGATAAAGGAATGCGTTTTTAGGTTTGGCAATATTTTCGGTAAGCCATTGTGCCCCCATACGATGAGTATCGAAATATTCATGATGTTCGAAAGGCATCTCATAGCATCTCTCCCAAAAAATAGCGTTGATGAGCTCTTCCTTAGAGTTGTTGAACTTCGAAGCCGTCCAAGCTTGAGGCTCAGCAGCAGGTTCTCCGTCAACGGAATTGCGAGCACGTTCGAGAATTACATTCACATAGTCGACAGCCTTCGTACCGTAGGCATCCGAAGCAGACGCACACAAATTCGCACAAGCTTCAGCGGCAATCAGATAAACCTCTGCCAGACGCATCACGTAGAGATCCGCATTGCCAACGCTGTTATCGTAGGTTGGATCGTAATATTTCTTGTAATACGGGAGCCCGTAGTGTTTCATCATGGTCTCATTTCCGGGAAAAATCCGATTGTCCGCAGGATAACAGTTGTAGGGAGTCTTGTTTTGTCCGGGATAGGAATTATAGATCAGATTGATACTCAATCGGGGATCGGGACAGCCAACATAAACATTTTTATTATAGGTCCCAGTACCTTTCTGCCCGCCGTAATCTTCGCACCACTTCTGGAAGAACCAGCGATCGGGGCGACAACGTCCGAAATTATCCACATTGGAGGTTCCCATATAACGATTTGGCAGAGCCCACATAGTCAGTCCGCTCCCCGCATCACCTGCTTCCGGAGAACGAGGCATGACCCAAATACGCTCTTTAAGCTGCCAATCCCCAGCCTCAGTCCATCGGAAAAGCTGCCGATAGTCGGGACAAAGTTCGAATGGGCCATGATTGATCACATCTTCGGCATCGGAAAGAGCTTTCTGGAAAGCATCTCCGGCATCGGCAATTTCGATCTCCGAAAAATCAGGGGTGCGATTGACCCAAAAATTGTCATCCGGATGGGCGAGAAGGGTCCCGATAGTCAGATAAACAAGGGATCTGCAGGCTACGGCCGCATAGTTGCAAACTCTGCCAGAAGCATTGCCTCCCGCTATTTCGATCATTCTGTCGTAATTGCGCATCTGCGCCACGGCAAGATTGAGATCCTTGATAATCTGGCAATATACGACCCAGAAATCCGCTCTGGGACCATAAACCTCGCTTAACGACGTAGGGGCTTCGGTATGAAGCGTAACATCGCCATAAAGGCGTACCAAATAGAAATATGACATCGCTCTCAGGAAATAAACTTCACCCTCGATCTCCTTCTTGTATGCGTCATCCACCGGGCTCGACTGCATCGCTGCAAGAAGCGAGTTGCAGAGATAGATCGACCTGTAAAAACTCGTAAAGGAGTCGTAGGCCTCGGGATGCTGCGAGAATCGGGTGAACTTTAGGCAGCATGCCCATCTTTCGAGCGGATTGGTCAGCGCACTGGTATTACTCCAATGTGCGAGGCCCGAGGCTGGAGCCAGCCATTCGCAGAAAGTGCCTGATTTGAACCCGCTGGAAGCAAGTTGTCTGTGAATGCCGAGAACATTGGCTTCAAGGGCCTCCGGTGAGGAAACCATCACGTAACCGTCATACGAAGTCGTTATTTTCTCTTCGAGAAAATCCACACAACTTACCAGGAATATGCCCAGAAAGACGGATATATATTTTATTATGCTTTTCATAATTAGAATGTTAACTTAAGGTCAAACATATAAGTGCGTGCTGCGGGATAAGCTCCCATGTCGATGCCGTATCTGAGAACATTTCCGTAGATATTCACATCGGGATCATAGCCAGAATAGTTGGTCCAGCAAAAAAGGTTCTTTCCTGAAATGCCCACATAGATATTCTTGAGTATAGAGCGTTTGCTTTTAATTTTAATATTGTACGCAAGAGAGAGATTGGCCAGTCGAAGATAGGAACCGTCTTCGACGAAACGATCCGTACACCAACTCATATCGCTCGTTCTATAAGCTGAAACTGTCGGAAATTTGGCATTCGGGTTTTCAGGACTCCATGTATCGAACACTGCAGCCCGGAGTCTGTTTTGGCTGTTGGTCGATAGATCGCTGAGGGCGGCCAGCTGCTGGTTGTAGACGTCGTTGCCATACGAACCGATGAACGACGCAGAAAGCGAAAAGTTCTTGTAATGAAAGTCGGTATTGAAACCGTATGTGAAATCAGGATTAGGATCACCTACAACGACTCTATCATCGGAGGTTATTACCCCGTCCTTGTTTGTGTCGACGAAGTTGACGGAACCCTCACCACGCACCTTGCCGTCAGCGAGCGGGACGCCGGTTTTTCCAGCGGGAACAAGCCCATCGGTCGGCATTGCATAGAAGAGGCACATCGGTTGTCCAACGATAAAAACATTGATGTAATCATGGCAGACAGCTGCTTGTGAGAGTAAATTTCCCGAGAAATACTCCACCTCCTGTATAGGCTGATCAGGGTAGACATACATTTTCGCCTTGCTCGCTCCACTCGGATCTATCGACAGGATTTTGTTGCGGTTCAATGAAAAGTTTCCACCAATTGTCCATCCAATATTTTTGTTGTCGAGAATCACAGCGTCAAGAGTAACTTCGAAGCCCTTGTTCTCAATGGCCCCCATGTTCACATAAGGATTCGTAACGCCGGCCGATCCTGCAAGTATCTTGGTCTGGAGAAGGTCCTCCGTCTTTTTGTAATATGCGTCGGCAGCAAAAGAGAGACGGCCGTTGAAAAGGCTCAAATCCAACCCTACATTATACTGCGAAGTGGTTTCCCATTTCAGATCCTTGGACGGAAGATTGAGCGAAGTGAGCGAAATCAGTTTGTGCGTATCGTTGTCATGGGTCGATACTGCATTGGTAGAATATCTTTTAATCGTCTGGTACGACGGAATCCCTTGGTTGCCGACCATACCCCACCCCAGACGGATTTTTGCTGACGAAATGGCCGGGATACGGAACCATTTCTCTTCGCTCAAACGCCATGCTAAGGCCAGCGAAGGGAACTGCGCCCACTTGTTTCCAGCGGTAAACTTCGACGAGCCGTCGAAACGATAGGTTGCAGTAAGGATATACCTTTCGTCGTAATTGTATACGGCTCTGGCGAAGAAAGACATCAGCTGGTTGTACGACTCCACATATCCAAACCATGTATAGGGGGCCGAATTGAGCGTCGAGGACATGCCTTTCCACTGATCGACATTCGTCCCTTCAACGTTTTGCGTTCTGGTAATGGCTTGTGCGGCCGATTGTCCCAAAGTGCCGGAAATGGAGTGCTTCCCAAATTTCTTGTTAACGATCAGAAGGTTGTCCCAATTTAAATTAAGGAGATCGGTATGGGTGACGGCACCGTTCGAACCTGTTGCCTGCGTGTTGATTCTGCTTGATTTGAACATCAGGCGTTCGTTGGTTCGGAAGTCAGCGCCGAGGGTGGTTTTGAAAGTAAGCCATGGAAGAATCTCATACTGCCCGTACAGGCTCGGAGTAACACGCATCTCGGTTCTCTCACTCTGATAATCGCTGAGCCATCTATCGGGGCCGGTAATAGGGGCGCCGTCATCATTGACCTCCGTACCCTCATCGTCATATTCAACAATATGGCGCAAAGGCCTTGTCATAAGCATGCTCAACACCATCGAAGAGGCTGGAGTTTGCGCAATGGTCGCACCCGCACCCTGAGTCATATAGGATTTGAGATAGGAGAAGGAGGTTCGGGTTCCGATTTTAAGCTTGCCGATAGTCCTGTCGAGATTGAGGCGAAGAGTCAGATTCTCGTATCCCGTGCCTTTGATGACGCCCTCGTTGTCGTAGTAACCGATTGAGAAACGGTAATCCGTGTTATGGGGCCGTCCCGCAATTGTAAGATAGTAGCGCTGTGTTATGCTCGTGCGAGTCGCGTAATCCTGCCAATCCACAGGAGCATAGGTGCCATTGTCCACCTTGTCTGTAAAGACAGTATAGAGAGTCGAGTTGGGATCAACACCCTTGAGATCAAGATACTTTACATAATCGTCGGCATTCATCAAGTCGAATTTTTTGTATATATTGCTGATGCTCACGCCGCTGGAGAATGTTATAATGGGTTTTCCCCTACTGGCGGACTTCGTCGTAATGAGGATCACGCCGTTGGCACCCTGCGAGCCATAAATTGCAGTTGCTGATGCATCTTTGAGAATCTCCATCGAAGCGATGTCCTGAGGATTGATTCCCATCAAACCGTTATTGGCTTCAGATACGCCGGAATCGCCGCCGCCATGCGAGCCCACGGAGATTGATCCGTTGGTATTCATGATGATACCGTCCACAACATAGAGCGGTTGCGATGAGGAGTTGAACGAACTTGCACCGCGGATAGTAACACTTACTCCGCTGTCCGGAGCCGCACTATTCGATACGACCTGCACGCCGGCGGCTTGTCCCTGAAGGAGTTGATCGATCGAGGAGACTTGCGAAGCCCGGTTCTCGTCGATCTTTACCGAAGTTACCGAACCTGTGATGTCGCTTTTTCGCATGGCCCCATAACCGACTACAATAACCTCGTCGACTTGCTTGCTGTCCTCTTCGAGGACGATATCGATGACGGTGCGATTTCCCACCTCAACAGATTGAGTAACATGTGAAATACTGGAAAAAACGAGTTTCGAAGTTTTTCCCGCTTGAGGCTTGAAGGTTATGGAGTATTTCCCTTCTTTATCGGTTACGACACCTGTATTGCTGCCATCAACCATTACGGTGGAACCGATGACAGGCTCTCCATTGGAATCCTTGACAGTTCCTTTGACGGTTATGCTGTTCTGGGCGAAAGCATCTCCTGAAGTGAAGAGTAATCCTGCCAGGATGCAGGCATATATATGATGTATTATTTTTTTCATGGTCATTGGCTATTAAAATTTAAGGCTTACACCAAGAGCGACAGAACGGATAAGAGGGAAAGAGCCATAGTCGACGCCATTGCCCCGTGCCGTCACTCCAAAGCTGTTGACATCGGGATTCCAACCACTATACCCGGAAATTGTAAAGAGGTTTCGGGCTGCGAGATTTACCTTGAAATCCTTTATCCATTTGACATTTACAGGGATGTCGTAAGAGAAACACAGACAGTCGAGTCGGAGATAATCGCCCTTTTCCAAGTCGTCTGAAGAGATATAATCACGCTTCTTTTCAACCAGCTTGTTGGCATTGATGATGTTGAATCCGCCGGCAGCAGAGAATCTGGCATCAACGGTAAGGCCGTATAAGCGGAGCGTGGTTCCGAGCCCTCCGGCATATTTCGGCAGGGTGTTGCCAAGAATATCAAGGTCGGCAGATGCAATCTCTCCTTTCTTGTCCAATTTGCGGCCATATGCTTGGGATACAGACTCACCTTCCTTGTTTGTAGCTATATAATTGCCATTCGTAAGAGCGGGAGTGTGGCGATCCAACTCGTGGAGCGAGGTAACGTTGTTGGTGTTGAACGAAGCATTGGCATAGAGTGTCCACACCACGTTCTTATGCTGAATAATGTGAAAATCGACGTCAATTTCAAAGCCCTTGTTCTCGATGGAGGAGCATCTCTCCTCCAAAACAGACCAATTGGCGGTTTCGACCCACAAGCCTGCCAATACTTTCCCAAAATTGCAGATCTTGAAATTGTCGTCGGTTTTCTTGCCGTAATACTTAAACGCGAAATTAAACCGGTCGTTCATAAATCCGATGTTGGCCCCTACGTTATACTCCGAGCTAATGAGACGGTTAATACCGTCGAAATAGAGTTCCGCACCGGTTTCAACTTCCGGAACATTGGAAATATAGTTTGTAAGGAACTCGTAAGGTAAAACTATTTCACGCCCTGCCTTCCCATATCCTCCAGTGATCTTCAAAGAGGACACGGCCTTGTTGTCCGCGAGCAAAAGTCTCTTGAAATCCACATAAGCGTCGACTGCGGGGAAAAATGTCGGATCACTCTCGAACCGGCCGGTCTTGTCGAAACGTGCCGTAGCGTTGATCCCTGCATAACCGTGAAAGTCGTAACCGACGTGTGCGTAGGCACCCCACTGGCTGTACTTACGGTCGAACCTTCGGATGGCGTGCTGGCTTGCCGAAGCCGACAGCCCCTTGCCTCTTAAAAAAGGCAGGTCAAAATCAGTGCCGCACATGGCATTAGTCTTGTCCATGTTGCCTTTTAAGTCGAAAGCGATAGCTGCTTTAAGGCGGTGATTCACAGCAAAATTCCTGTTAAAGTTGAGCTCTCCTTTGGCATTGTACGAGTAAAGGAAATTATTGAGAATGCCGGCAGCACCTGAAAAAACTTTGCCGAAAGAGGTGCCGTCGCCAAACCAGATATAACGCGACTGATTCTGGTAGTCCATGCCTCCCGTCATTTTGAAATTGAGACCGCGAATGATATCGACCTGCAACCACACGGAGTTGACAACGCGGTAATCCAAAACTTCATCGTCATAGGAATCTATCCATCCTGCGACCTTATCGTCGGGAAATAGGTCGGGATAGCGTGTGCTTATCATCGTGGAAGGGGCCCCGATATAGTTCGTGCCACCGGTTGAGAGCAGTTTACCGTAGCTCAAGTTCGTGTTAAGGCCGAATTTGAAGACTTTGTTGGCCATCGTCTCAAAATTGGCAGCCAATCCGCCGACAATTGAATTGGCCCTCTTTATAGCCGCGTTGCTCTGATGCAGAAAGCCCGATATATTATAGTAGGAATTATTTCCGATCGAGCCGTTGACTCCTAACTTGTGCATATGGTTGACGCCGGTTCTGAAAGCATCCCCTTTTTCGGATGAAAAATCGACACCGACATTCGACGAAAGGCAGATGTTACGGGCATCTGAGGAGCCCCGTTTCGTCTTGATAATGATGACGCCATTGGCTCCCGACATGCCGTACAATGCGGTTGCCGACAGGTCCTTGATGACCTCTATCGAAGCAATGTCGCCCGAATTGAGCCACCCGAAGCTACTGACAGGAGAGGTGTAGCTCCGTCCGGAATAGTCGGGAAGGAGATCCCCTTTTGTGGTAAAACCTCCACTGAGATAGAAGGCATTCAGATTGTGGTTCACAGATGATCCGATCACCGCTTCGTCTACAATCCACAGCGGCTGCGAATCGCCTCGTAGCGTATTGAGGCCTCGGATGTTGACATTGAAGGCTCCATTGGGGTTACCGTCGATAGACGAGACCCTCACGCCGGGAACCTCCCCTCTGATCAGTTCTGGCGGACTCATCGCAACTGTTTTCCCGGCACAAAGAGAATCCGTCACTACCACCTTGGCGGAACCCTGTGCGTGTAAACAGATTGACAACAAGCAGATAACTGCAATAGTTTGTTTGTGATTCATGGTTATTGTTTGGTTTGGTTGCGTTCTTCTACTATCACCTCGTACCACAAGGTCTTGTACTTTGGATTTATTTCAAGGACTGCTTCTCCGGATTCGTTTTCAATGACAGGAACCTCTTCAGTGCGTTTTCCTTCCGAATCCAAAGCATAACACGTTACCTTTCCGCCGAGGCCGGCGAAAGCGAGCTGTGCTTTGATTCCCTCACACAGCACAGGAGCCGTACCCAATCTTCCGCCGTCGGGTTCGGAGCAGGAAATTTTGCCCGGAGTGTCGAGTTCGACTATCTTCGCATCGGTGTTGTGAACAAGACCCGTCGCGGCAAGCAGGTAGTGTCCCGATCGCAATAAATTACCCGGAGCGGATTTGCCTGTCGGCGATGCAAGGGTCAACGACAAAGTCAGCCAGTCAAGCCGCGTCCGGGCCGGAATAAGTCGCATTCCCCGATACATAAAGGTTCGACCTTTTACAAATCCCGAAAATATCTTGGTATTCCGGGTATCTACCATGAAGAATCCTGCATCCTTTTCCTGCCAGTTCCACGTAAGCTCACCTGTGCTGCTCTGCATCAATTTATTATTATAAGCATTTTTTATCGACGACGGTACGTCCTTCTCATTTTGAATCACAGTACGGCCCTCGCTTGAAAAGAGATCAGGATACTCCATAACCCAAGTCCCCGACTTTACGGCTAACGGGAGGCTGTTCAGGAGGCCTGATCCATGTAGCCCCGGGGCGTTTGCCATCTGCTTTTCCGCCACTTTTAGTATATCGCTCTCCTCTTTCGACGGAAAAGCAAAAACCAGCCGGTCGTCGCCGCTTCTCACATCACCACGCACGAACATAGCCCAGCAGGCTGGAAAGTGGACAAGTTTCTGGGGCGCGGAACACATATCGAACATAGGCCAAATGTGCTCCCTTCCATAATCCGTATCGAGTATCCATGCGAACTGCATAAGTGCCGACCAGTTCTGGAATGCACCCATTGCTGCCAGCATTACATTGCCTTCGGCACAATAGAAATTAAGATTCGGATGGTCATACTCGCTGACTGTGAATGGCTTACCAAGAATGCGTGCTTGTGCCAATTTGGTAAAGGTGTTACCCGGATGTCCGTAGCTGTTGACCACAGAGCCGTTTCTCAGATTCCAATGGGTTGTGTCCCACTTGCCGCCGGGAAACGCAGGATGACACCAATAACCATGAATATCGCAATAATCCATTGTGGCTTGAACTCGGTTGAATCCATACCCCAGCTGCGTACCCGTTACTGGTTGCCTGATCTTCAGATTCACTTTCATATTGTCGTACAACCCCGTGAAATATTTGGACTCCAATAGTGTCAAAAACTCGGTGAAATCATTTGCGCGCTGCGGGAACAAAGCCCAGTTATACTTGTAAGGCCAATCGACATTTCCTTTTTTGAGACTCTTCGACTTGGGTAGAATTTGTGCCACATCGGCTTCAGCTCCTTCTGTCCATGCTTTTCTCAGAGCCTCCGTATCGCTGTATTTATTGAGAAGCCAACCGTTCCATCTATCAATTACTTCGCTCTTGTAGGGTTCGACCAGAGCCGTAAACTTATGTTTTGGAGAGAACCACGAATAAACGATCGAGTTTTCGTTGGCAAGCTCCATCATGCAGATCGACGCATCGTCCTTGTAGACAATGCCAGTATAGGGGTTTACGTGATTGAGTATCTCGCTGTGGAACCTTTTCTGAAGCTCGATCATCCTCTCATTGACGTTATCAATGCCATTTTTATAATAAGGGAGCAGGTTCGCATTCACAAATCCGTTCAACCATCCGAACTTTCTTGCAATATTCAGCTGGAAATAAACGTAGATACCTTTTTCTTTCAACTTTGCAAAGAGGTAATCGAAACGTTCGAGCTGCACCGGTTCGATAAAAGAGTCGAAAACCGGATAGCCTTCTTTTGGCGTTCTGTGGCTGACATAGTGCATACGCACGATGTTTATTCCGTAGCGGGTAAGTTCCTCAGCCAGTTTATTCGCGGAGTTATGGTCGGGGAAGCACCCCGTCATACCTATGTTCGTGCCAATAAAGCGAATTGGCTGACCGGTTTCGTCAACGAAAAATTCTCCTGCCGGAGATATGAAGCCCTTAGGCCCTGCATTCCGATCCACAGCAGTCCAAGTTCTGACATTTGTGATATTTTCAGGCGCATTGTGGGTCGGCTGGAACGGAAACATTGGCGCAAAATTGCCCGATGCTTCAATCATTGCGAGAAGATCGGGATTAGGTCGCTGCATTTCTTGAGCATGAATATTGGCGAAAGCGAACATTAGCGCATAGAATGTTAAACAGAAAGGTTTTCTCATTTTCTTTGACTATTTAACTTTGAGTTATCGCAAATATAAAAACCATTTTTTATTTTACAAAAAAATAATGTAATTTTATATTGTAAAATAATAAAAGAAAAGAGTGGACGATCTGATTAGGGGACAATCATGCAGCCCTCACATGGATTTATCTCGCGTCGTCTAAGGGATGAGTCTATGGAAACTCGTTGGCAGAATTAAAACAGTGCATATTTTATCTGACCGATCGGACGATGATTCGTGAAGTTGATATACTGCATGAAAGTCATTGCCGCGATTTTGCCGGTTATTCGAGCGACAGATGAAGTGGGAGGGGGGGGTAATAAAAAACTTTGACCGAACACGAAGTCCGGCCAAAGTCCCCTTACATATTATCAACCTATATGCGAAATGGTTCACGAAGACTCGCTTTGGAAAGCGGAATCTTTCATGACGAAACAAAAGTAGTGAATC
>CAYTLU010000319.1:0-4098 GCA_964438665.1 uncultured Bacteroides sp. | reverse complement strand
CAGATTGAGATTTCGGAATCACGATTGGGCGTGAAGATTCATCTTGTTAAGCAGCCGAATTGGTTCAGATTCCTGAAACCGGCATCGGTGCGTCTATTGTTGCCAAAGCCAATGCTGGGTTATTTGCCATTGCCTGAAGGTGCACTTAAAGATATAAATAGATTTCTAAAGGGTGCTAAATCAGCGCTATGGATTTATGGCGAGGATATTGCGCATGTCGCAAGCAAGTTTGATGGCGTTTCAACGGTAATAACTACTCCCGACTGCGAAGCGATGTATTATCATCGGGTTCTGGCTATGAAGGATGTGCCTTTAAGCCGGAAGTCAATGTTCAAGTACGCTTTGATGTACCACCGATATGCAAAGATGGCAGCACATTATCCCACAGGTAATAAAATTAAATATCATCTCGTGGGTAAAGAGGATGCACTGTTCCTAAAGAGATTAAATCCTCGGGCAAATGTCGTGTTCATCCGTCACCCGCACTACGATTTGTCAACCATAGCGCATGATGAGACTCTATCCACAGATAGAGTGAAGATTCTTATTGCCGGACGTTACGATTTCACTATGGCTCAAGCAGCCGACGAGGCATTCGAGGCAATGAAAACTTTGCCAAAGGAAATAAAGGACAGGTATTTTGTAACCTTCCTTGGTAAAGCGTGGGAAGCGTCGGGTAATAAATTGAGAAAGGCCGGATTTGATGTTGAGCTAAAGGGATTTGTCGAAGATTATGCATCCGAAGTATCCTCTCATCATATTCAACTTACGCCAATATCAGTCGGTACCGGTACGAAGGGGAAGGTGCTTGACGCGTTTGCCAATGGCCTGATGGTAATAGGCACGCCTTTGGCATTGGAAAACATTGCAGTGGAAAGCGGGAAAGAATGCGTGGTGTACAAGACGGGGGAGGAGTTGGTGCATTGGTTCGTCCACTTGGCTAAGAATCCGTCGATTATCAATGATATTGCTAAAGCGGGCAAAGAATCAGTGCTTCGTGAGCACGGTCGCGAAAAAGTCTCCCGGGAGTTCTTTGATTTGTTTGAATGAGTTCAATACGCAATTCGTCGTTTGAATTACTGCGTATAATCCTGATTATCATGATTCTTGTTGAACATGGTAATATGTGGTTTATAGGAGGGGGCTACAGTTCTGATTGGGAACATTGGGCCAAGTGCATCGTTGAGTCAGCGTGCATCGGATCGGTCAACGCATTTGTGCTGATATCCGGTTGGTTTGGGATACGCAGCGACTTGAAGAAGATCGGAAAGTTGGTGTTTATGCTCATGTTCTGCACTATTCCATTGCTGGTCGTTGCTCTTCTTTTCGATTGGTTGCCGTTTTCAAAGTTGGCCTCAATTAATGGAGTCTATGAATATGTGTTGGGAGGCAACGCATATTGGTTTGTGGCCGATTACATAGGACTTCTGATTATAGCGCCGATGCTCAACAAGGGGATTCAGACTATGGATAAGAGGCAATTGAGGACGTCGCTCTTGGCCGGATATACGCTTATTGTAATTTATGACTTCGTATTCCGAGTCCCGGTTCTTGGTTCTGAGGGCGGGTACAGCATCTTATGGTTCGGATTCCTCTATCTGTTGGCTCAATACATGCGTGCCTACGGGTTGGATATTATAGACAGATTTTGCTGGCCGATTCTTGTTGCGGCCGTGATCATGCAATCGGTATTGTTCTACTGGGGGCTGATTGGCATGAGATATACAAATCCTTTGATCTTGATTGGGTCGGTTTGCTTGATATCTATTTTCAAAAACCGCAATTTCCACAGTCCGGTTATAAACTATGCCGCCACAAGTTGCCTGATGGCGTATATGCTGCACATGCAGCCGATATTGGTGCCATACATAAGGCGTTTTCTGTTGGCGGAATATGTCGGCCAAGGATATTGGATTTATATGGTTGAGGTTTTTATCCTGTCCATTGCGGTATTTCTTATTGCGGTATTACTCAATAAAGTACAGTCCGTAATATACCAAAAGCTCCTCAAATGCTTGTCACTGTAGCAACGCCTACATACAATCGTGCTCATCTTTTGCAGAGGCTTTACAAGAGCCTGTGTCGGCAGACCTGCGCCGATTTTGAATGGTTGGTCGTTGATGATGGATCAACGGACGATACTGATATTGAGGTAAATAGCTTTGCTACTGAGGGTAAGATTGACATACGGTATATACGAAAGCTAAATGGCGGCAAGCACACAGCTGTAAACTTGGCGGCAAAGGAGGCCAAAGGCGAACTGTTTTTCATTGCCGACAGCGATGACTGGCTGCCGGAGACAGCGATAGCGGCTGTGATTGAAGCGTACGGCACAATCAAGGGTGATGAAAGTTTTTCCGGAATTTGCGGACTTGACCGGTACGCCGACGGTAGAATCGTAGGTGGCGAATTGCCCCGCCCCATTATCGATGCCTCGCCGCTGGACATTAGAGAAAAATGGGGTGTCAAGGGCGACTTAAAAGAGGTATTTCGTACAGAGGTGATTCGCAGGCATCCCTTTCCGGAGATACCGGGAGAAAAATTCTGTCCCGAAGTTTTGATTTGGAACAGAATAGGCCGACGATATATGCTTCGTTACTTCAACAAAGCAATCTACACTGTGGAATACCAGCCCGACGGACTAACCAACGGTATAACACGAGCACGAATGAACAGTCCGGTAGCATCTATGATGACCTATTCCGAGTGGTTTGCTCAAGCAGTCACTTTCAAAGCAAAAATGCGAATGGCTGTCAATTACTGGCGTTTCGCTTTTTGTGCTCCTTGGCGCAGGCGGCTTTATATCCCAGGGTGGGGGAAATACCTAATGCCAATCGGTTTCATTTTTCATATAAAAGATAAAATCAACTTGAGATGAGGATATTGCATGTAATCACATCGCTGCAGACGGGCGGGGCGGAGAAGTTGATGGTGGACTTGCTGCCGAGGCTTCGCGACATGGGCCTTGAAGTCGAACTTGCAATATTCGACGGACGGATAACCCCGTTCTTTGAACAGTTGCATGAAAAAGGCATCCCGATACATCGCTTTATGCCCGACGGTGGTAACGTGTACAACCCTGTCAACCTCTGGAAACTCGTCCGCCTTATCCGCCAAGGCCATTACGATATTGTGCACACCCATAACACAGCTCCGCAGCTATTCGCTGCCATAGGCAGTGTGTTATGCTCGGTGGTGCTCTGTACCACCGAGCATAACACCTCCAACCGCCGTCGCGGTTGGAGATGGTATGTAGCCATAGATCGCTGGATGTACAACCGCTATCGCAAGGTAATCTGCATATCGCAAAAAGCCGAGGAAAACTTGCAGCAATATATCGGCCTTTCCAAAGCCGACATACTGACCATAAACAACGGCGTGGATATCGCCAAGTATGCCAATGCCGCAGTCTCCCCTGACCTTGAGTCAATTGCACCCGGAAGCCGCAAAATCATAATGGTGGCCGGTTTCCGTGAGCAGAAAGACCAAGATACGCTCATCAAGTCGCTTCGCTATCTGCAGGATCGCTTTCATCTCTTCTTGGTCGGTGACGGCGCACGTCGCGGCAAATTAGAGGCGTTGATTGAGCACGAAGGCATGACCGGTCGGGTTCACCTTTTAGGCCTGCGCTCCGATGTGCCCCAACTGCTCCACGCCGCCGATTACATTGTTATGTCCTCGCACTTTGAAGGATTATCGCTGTCTTCGGTCGAAGGTATGAGCGTGGGCAAGCCGTTCCTGGCTTCCGATGTCGACGGACTGCGCGAGGTCGTCAAAGATGCCGGCATCCTCTTTCCCCACGGCGATTCCGCACAACTTGCCCGCGAAATCCTTGCGCTTGAGGCCGACACCACCCGATACCATGCCATAGCCGAGGCCTGCGGCCGTCGCGCCGACAACTTCGACATCTCAGCAATGGCATCTGCCTATGAATTATGCTATAAAGAAATCTTCAACCAACAATGACAAAATCTATTTCAATACTTATTCCTGCCTATAATGCTGAAAAGACTATTGGTTCATGTCTTGAGTCGATAGCATCCCAGACGTTTACCGACTATGAAATTATAGTGTCGAACGATGGCAGTACCGACAACA
>CAYTLU010000318.1:0-2055 GCA_964438665.1 uncultured Bacteroides sp. | reverse complement strand
CAATGATAAAGGTGAAATTCTGAACTTTATGTTCACGCCCGGGAACGTGGATGACCGCGATCCTCTCTATTCAGAGGCTTTTATCAAAAACGTCAAAGGCAAACTCTGTGGAGACAAAGGATATATCGGCAAGCAACTGTTCGAGTTCCTGTTTATGAATGGAATTCAGCTCATTACCAAGGTCAGGAACAACATGAAAAACTCACTGATGTCGGTATACGACAAAATTTACGCTATTTTGCTTGGGTATAGTGCTGCTCGTCCAATCTTAATCTTTGAGTAATTATTTATAACTCCTTGAACAAACATCATGAGGAAGTTTAGGAATCTCAGAGAGTTTTTAGTCTTGTCCTCGATTATCATATTGTAGTATAAGATCTGATTCTCGTTAGCGTTGTTGCTATTATGCGCATAGCGGTTACGCAGATTATAAATTGATTGAAGTATCCTAAAATCCTCGTTCAGCTGTTCGTGTCGGATTGGAACATCGCCTTTATTTACTACAATATATATGATGGCCTTTATCTTTTCTATTGTAAATAGTCTGTCTAACGATTTCCCCATTGAACTGTAGGTATCGTTTATTCTATCTTTTACGAGTATGAATTCCTCAACTGTGTTATAAAATTTGTCGGCAACACGGATTTTTCCTTCTAAATCTCTGTTATATACCGTAAATGGCTTTTGAGTCCGTAAGGTGTCAAAGGTATCCACAACTTCCCTGTCTTTCACTAAAACACCAGTTATCAGCTCCAACTGCTTGAATAGGAAAAAACCAAAGGCATCAATGTCGTTTTTTCGTCGAGCATTCTCCATCTCAATATAAAATGCCGACAAATCTTGCGCTATTTCGACAAGAGGAAAATCTTTATATAAGTCCTCGGCTTGCTCTTTTAAAAATTTGCGGATACATAACTCGTAGATTTCATCAATCTTGCTGTTCTCTTTCCTATACTTCAAGTCATTTAACACCATGCTCTCAATCCCGGCAGCAAATTCTTTGTTGTCGGGATTGTCGTATAACTCTTTTACAAAAGCCAACAGTTTGGTTAGTTGCTTCTTATCTTGTCCCATTCATCAAGTGTGTTTAAGTCGAAGTCAGAATCTATCAGCGCGGCCAGCACCTCGTCGGCTGGTTTGCCTAATGATGCCGTAGCATTCCCATCTTCAACAGGTTCAGTGGCCACATCTGAAATTGCATCCAGCATTGCAGCATTCGTTTGTTCCGCAGTTATAATCTCAACCCAACGCCGTTTGCGTTCAATTCTCCAAAAGCTGCCGGACCTGTCTTCATAAAGAATGAGCAGATATGTTTTTTTGAGCTTTGCCAGCTGCTCATTGTCTCCCTTTGCGATTATGTTTGCAATCCTTGTCCGCGCATAATGACTGAAAAATACCTCCGTGTCGTGGCCATTCAGCGTGAATGAGCAGTGCAGAACGCCCTTGTCGTCAGTATTGAACAGAAGAGTTTGACAGGTGCTATTTTCGAAGCCGGCAATGGTGTAACGGTATTTAATGATTGCGCTCTCCGCCGATGGTTTTGCTCCGCTCAATCGGTTGAATCTCCGTTGCAGATGCCGCCACACTTCGTTGTCCGCTCCCTTAACCATCTTCAGATATAGCAACCTGCCTCGGACGACCGACTGCATATCGGGTTTGTTCCTGTGGAGATTCTGTTTGGGCGTATAATGTACAAGGAATCGGGCATAAGCCTCCGTTTCACCATATTTCTCCCATATATACAGCAGGTTGTCAAGTCCTCTGACGTACTCGCGCGCCACATTGACCCTGTCGCTCACAATCAGACCCGTAACCTCCTGCCGCTCGCCTTTGCGCTGAAGCCGGGTTTTCTTCTCGTTGATTGTAAAATTCTGCTCGGAAATGATCTCTGTCAACCGTTTGCGAAAAGTACTATCTTTTTGAAAAACATTCCGGTTGCCGCTGAAAGTTATATCATCAGCATAGCGGGAGTAATGCAATTTGTATTGGCGGGCAAGTTTGTGCAGCCGGATATCCAGTATTCTGCAAACGATATTTGTCAGTATAGGCGAACAC
>CAYTLU010000317.1:0-10249 GCA_964438665.1 uncultured Bacteroides sp. | reverse complement strand
TAACAGTCTATGCTTCATTGTTTTATATGTTTATTTCTCGGTTTGCATGCAACATCTCTTCCCAAGAGAGGAATTAATCTTATAATTCACTATAATCCAAAATATTTGCTCCTTAGATATACGCCATTTGCTAAACAAACTCATGTTTTTCAACATAACGCGTGAAATTTCATGTTAAATTTTTCTTTATTTTACAGCATTTTACATACTTTTGTATCTATAAACTCCTCTCTTGGGAAGAGATGTTGCATGCAAACCGAGAAATAAACATATAAAACAATGAAGCATAGACTGTTATTAATATTGCTACTTGCAATTACCGTATCATCTTGCGAGAGTACTTCTACAGAAGAACCAGAGATCAAGCGTGCTATGATCATATTGGATCCGAAGCAAGAATGCACGTTCAATATTGGAGAGTTAGGAGAAACTGTAACGATTCCTATTACCGCAACCGGTCAGTGGCGCGCAGCGGTAAAGTACTCCTACTCACCGAATGGCAACTGGATTACAGTCGATCCTTCATCGGGAGAAAGCGGTAAAGCACAAATTAACATTACTGTATCGACCAACAAAGGCGAAATGCGATCCGCTACTATTACTTTAAAAACTGCCGATATGTCTATCTCTTTGACTATTAATCAAGCAGCAGCCACTACCACTCCCGAAGAGACAATCATATTGGATCCGGAGCAAGAATGCACGTTCAATATTGGAGAGGCAGGCGAAATTATATCGGTTCCTTTTACCGCTACTGGTCAGTGGTGCGCAACGGTAGAATACTCTAAATCATCGGATAATGGCTGGATTACAATCAATCCCTCGTCAGGAGAAAGCGGTAAAGCCCAAATTGATATTACCGTGGCTACTAATAAAGGTGCACAGCGATCCGCTACTATCACTTTAAAAACTGCCGATATATCTATCTCTTTGACTATTAATCAGGCAGCAACCGCTGCCACTCCCGACGATCCAGACGATCCCGACAAAATATATGTAAACTTTGAGGATGAGAATTTAAAGAACTATTGTGTCGAACATTATGATAAAGACGGTGATGGCAAAATAAACCTTAACGAGGCTGCACTTGTCACAACAATCACTTCCTCGGCAGAAATAGGTTTTAATTCGTTGAAAGGCATCGAAAGTTTCCCGAATCTGATTGAATTAGCATTTGAAGGGAATTCCGAGTTGAATCAAGTCGATTTTAGTCAGAATAAGGATCTAAGAAAGCTACATCTGCCCAAGACAAAACTGACAGCGCTGAATTTGAAAGAAAACATAGCGTTGACCGATTTTAGTTTAGGCGGTGGAATGATTAACCAATTGGATCTGTCTCAGAACTGGTCATTACAAACATTGGCTATAAAAGACTCTCCGGGATTAACTGAAGTGGTATTAAATTCAGAGTTGCAGCATATAGATATCCAGAATTGCGCGGCACTGTCATACATCAACTTCCCAGAGCAGACCAAACTGACCGATATAGTGTGTTGCTATGTTCCTCTTGCAACACTCGATGTGTCGATGGTAAACGGTCTCAATAGATTGGTATGCCACCACACACAGTTAACTGTGCTGGACATTTCGCAAAATAAACATCTGACCCATCTGCAAGTTACACCAATGAATGCAGGCATCGAATTGGCATATCTGATCGTATCGGATATGGAACAGATCTCATCCATTCCGACTATCTATGTAGCGGCTGCAACCAAAATACTGGTAAAAGGCTCTTACGAACTTTCGGAATATTCATACGATGTAGCGGCAGAAGGCGCTATATGCGAAGAAATAATCATTACAACCGACACATATACCATAATTGGCCTGCCTCACTGGATTGACTGTGACGAACCGCAGCAAATAGACTGTTTTACAAAGAAATGGAGTTTTAACGTTTTGGCGAATGAAGTTGAACTGTCCCGTTCTGCCGAAGTATGGATTAATGATTCGACACATTCTGTAGTTGCCAAAATACTCTTCAATCAACAGGCAAAATTGCCGAAAGAGAGTGATGCCGAAGGCGGTAATCAGGACATAGAAAAGGGAGATGACATAATCTTGTAATATAACACATAACAAATATGAAGAATATTATAAAAATTTTCGCTGCTGTGCCAATTATTCTTTGTGGCTGCCAAAAGGCAGAAGTTGATGAGCCTGCAATAAAAGGCAATACCTTGGTGGCACATATTGCAAACGGCACGACCCGTACCTCTATGGGCGAAATGGAAAACGGTGGGCACAAGGTGCTGTGGTCTGAGGGCGACCAGATTGCAGTATATGCCGGAGAGATAGGCTCGGAGGTAAAAAAACGCACCTACACACTTGCACAGGGAGCCAATACCAATAAGGGCGTCTTTATAGGCAGGAACGACGGCGAATGCTTATACGCCTTTTATCCAGATCATTTGGTCAAGCATAGTAGTAATAGTTATATCACAATAGATAACGAATTCCTTATCAGACAAAACTATGCCGACAACTCTTTTGGTCAAGCCTCCTTTCCGATGTTCGCCAAAAGCGAAAATGGAGTGCTCGTCTTCCACAATCTCTTTGCTGTACTCAAAGTGAGTATGACGGGTTCACACAAGGTCGAGTCCATCGCTTTCCGTCCAGCCGCCAGTCACACCAGTAACCTTACCCCAACCATACCCGACCAGTTCGTGATCGATTTAGATCCTAACCATTTGGGTGAATTGTATTTCACGGATGCCCATAGTGACAAAGAATATGTTCTCGACTGCGGTGACGGCGTAATGCTCAACGAGTCGGAGCCTACCTCATTTTATATCGTCGTACCCGCGATTGACTATCCGGGGTTTACGCTCGCAATCACCACACCCGAAGGCGTTGTCGAGAAAGTAACCCGTCACACAATTGAATTCACAAAGTCAGAGGTACGCGCCATCGCCCCCTTCAGGTTGACACTCGAAGGCGACCCCGACTATGAGGAAGACTTGGTGGCAGCGAAACAGGATACATTTGTAACGCCTTGTACAGGCGGTGCGTTAGATGTTGCCGTTGATAGCAATGTGCCTTATACAATAGATATCTCCACCGATTGGGTTAAGTTGGCGGGCACACGTGCCATGGAGTCGAAAACCCTATGTTTTAATGTCAAGCCCAACACAACCCCTACGTATCGCTCTGCTACCGTCAACATCCAATATGGCGCCAATACCGAAAAAATTTATATTAAACAAGGCGCCTACGAAGATGCCAATATTACCGCATCTGCGACTGAGTTGACAATCCAACCTACCGAGGAACCTGTAGAGTTGAGTATTTCAACAAATAGGGATGCTATTGAAATAACCAAATATGCAGAGTGGCTCAGTATTTCTGAAATCGAAAGCAGTACGGAATTGTTAGACGGCAAATATCTAACCGTTAAACGATTGAAAATTTGCGCGACTTCAAATAATACCCGCAAGCAGAGAATTGGATATATCACCGCCTCGGTAGATAATATACAAAAAACAATAACTATAACTCAGCCACCGGTTACATATGGAGATTTGAATATTAACATACCGAATGCCGGCACGTTATCCGACATTATCGAGGGCGAAGAAATTGTACTGCACTCCAAAGTAATAATCACAGGACAAATGAATAATGACGACATTGTGTATTTTATGAAATATGATGATAATGTCGAAATTCTGGACCTATCCGGTGTTACATTTGAAAACAACGCCATAGGAGCAGTTATCGAACCCTCCGAGCCCGGTCTCAGCAGCGATAAATTATATGAAGCAGGTCATTTCGAGAAAATGGATAAACTGCGCGAAGTCTATCTGCCGCCGACACTTACGAAAATAAGTGGCAACGTGTTCCGATCTTGTCCACTGCTCGAAAAGGTCGATTGGGGCGAAAATCCTCAACTCACGACCATCGGCACCGGTATTTTTCAAGACCAATTTTATTATCAATGGAGATACGGAGGGCCTTTTGCCGAGTGCGCTTCACTGAAAACGATCGATATTCCTGCAAAAGTTGTCAATTTAGAGGCCGGTGCTTTCTATGGTTCCGGATTAACCCAAATTAACTTTGCCCCCGACGCGCAAATCGAGATTCTCAAACCCACATCTTTAAGTGCAGGTTCACCTTTGGGAGGTGTAAAATCGAGTCAGCCACAAGTAAAATTTGGCTTATTTAGCGGTTGCGTTTATTTGCAAGAAATAACAATACCCGAGAGTGTGATTATGATCGAAGCATATACTTTTAAGAACTGGATAGGACTCAAGAGAATCGTAATACCTGAGACTGTAAAATATATAGATGCGACAGGACTTTTTTCTGGGTGTCAAAACCTGAAGTCTGTGACTTTACCTGCGTCAGTAACATCTATACCTGATAAAATATTTAATAACTGTTTCAGTTTAACAGATTATAATTTTAAAGGTGGATATACTAAAATAGGTTACATGAGTTTTGCTGGATGTAAAAGTCTGACATCGTTCGATTTATCTAATGTAACATCAGTTGGAGAAAACGCTTTTATGAATTGTAGCTGTATCAAATCTATTGATCTCAGTCATTGTGAGACTATTGGGGCAGAGGCATTCAGGGGGACAGGCGTCGAAAGCGTAAATATTCCGGATAATATGACAATAGTACCCAAGTATCTTTTTGCCGATTGCGCCAATCTAAAAGATATTAATTTGAATAAGGTACAGGAGATTAATAGCTCGTTCTGTAATTGCGATGCCTTAGAGAGCGTTACGATTCCTGCTACGGTACAAACAATTAATGACGGTTTTTCCGGGTGCAACAATCTTAAATCAGTGATCTTATCCGGAGGAATGGTATGCTTTTCTAACACGTGTTTTTCTAATACGCCATTGAACCAAATAGTTATAGGGAAAGATGTAGTATCGGTTTCAACCGATAGTTATGGCCTTGGACTTCCATCTGAGAATAATTTTAATGTGATTTATGAAGATGGAGCACAACTTGAAACGATCGGCCTATGGGCAAATATGAATATTAAATCTATATCAATTCCTGCATCTGTAACCAAGTTGGCGCCCTATGCATTTTATCAAGCAGGGGGTGTAACAAATGTAGATGAGCTGATAAAGAATATTAAGGGGATAGGTGATTGCGCTTTTTACAACTCAGACATTCATTCTATAACTATTCCTGAAGGGTGTATAGAAATTGGACGTATGGCGTTCTCTGAATGTGATAATCTTATGACATTTACTTTGCCGTCCACATTGAAGTTCATTGGAAGCGAAGTGTTCAGTAATTGCGATCGACTTGTATCCAATACGTTAAATGGCTCAGAATTGGTATTAGAAGGAGGTTTATTTAACGGATCAAAATGGATCGATAAGATTATAATTGGAAAGAATATAAAATCTTTAGATGGCGGAACTCTATTATCTTCAAACATTACCTCTATTGAGTTTGAAAAAGGATCGTCTTGTACAATGATAACCGGTGGAATATTTGCTAAGCCTTATAGCGGTGCTATATCTGTCGAAACAATCGATCTGCCTGCCGGATTGGTTACACTGGGCGATAAAGTTTTTCAAAGCAATTCTACACTAAAGTCTGTTACTATTCCGGAAACGGTCACCTCAATAGGTAAGTATTGTTTTATGTATTGTAGCGGATTAACACAGATTGTAATTCCCGAAAATGTAAATTCGATAGATGATAATGCTTTTCGTAATTGTAAAGCGCTATCTTCGATATACATAAAAGCAAAAACACCTCCTACAATAGGTAGCAGTGTATTCGATATTTCATCGGATAAAATATTCTACGTTCCAATAAATAGTGTAGAAACATATAAAACATCTCCTGATTGGAAAAACTTTGCGGATAATATCGTCGGTTACGACTTTGGAAACAACTAAAGGCTTATTTGATTTTTGAATAATTAAATATTTTTATAAGTCGATATATCGATATATGAAAATGGCGGCTTACGCCAATATAATTCTGCCCCTCCCCTGCCTCACTCGGGAGGGGCTGTTGTTGCGAGAGTCCAGCCATACGTGTCGCACTGCCGGGAGGGGGCGGTTGAGAGTAAAGGAAAAGCCTTGATATTCAATTGAATATCAAGGCTTTCGGTTAGTCGGGATGACAAGATTCGAACTTGCGACAACACGCCCCCCAGACGTGTACTCTAACCGGGCTGAGCTACATCCCGAACTTTTTTGCGATGCAAAGATAAGAAAATTATATTAAATTGATGCCACGTTTAATAAACTTTTTTTAATTTTGTTGTGATGAGAAACGTTAAGAATACACTTATTGTCATATCAATATTATTGGTATCAATTGGTTGCAGCAGCAGAAACAAGATATCGACAGAGGATTTTACGACTGTTCTTTATACGCCCCGTTACGCCTCGGGATTCGAGATACGCGGCGATGAGAACGGAAATTCGCTTATCAGTGTCTCGAAGCCTTGGCAGGGTGACGGCGACATGCCCGAGCATACGCTGTTGATTCTGCGTGACGGCACAGAGCCGCCGAGCGATTATGACGGTCAGTATATATCCGCTGCGGCCGACCGTATCGTCTGCATGTCGTCGAGTCATGTGGCGATGATCGATGCCGTAGGCAGCACCGGGACGATAGTGGGTGTATCGGGCAAACAATACATCTCCAATCCGCAGATAGCATCCGATGACAGCGTCGCCGACGTGGGCTACGATCCCAATCTCGATTTCGAGCGCATTGTGACGCTGCATCCCGACATAGTATTGCTCTACGGCGTATCGGGTGAAAGCACCTCTACGACGGCCAAGCTGCGGGAGTTGAAGATTCCATATTTGTATATAGGTGAATATGCCGAACAGACTCCGTTAGGCAAGGCCGAGTGGTTGGTGGCCGTGGCCGAGATCGTCGGCCGGCGCGAGCAGGCCGAGGATGTGTTCGACGGCATAGAGAGCCGCTATAACGCCATACGCGACCGGGCAGCGGCATACCCGACCGACCGGCGGCCGCGCGTAATGCTCAACACGCCCTATCAGGAGGTGTGGTACATGCCCTCGGACGACAGCTACATGGTAAGGCTCATCGAGGATGCCGCAGGCGAATATGTATATAAAGGTGCCAATCCCGTCGGAGGATCGAAGGCCATAGGTTTGGAGGAGGCATACATGCTTGTCGCCAAAGCCGACATATGGATCAATACGGGCATGTGTACCTCGCTCGACGATTTGCGCGCCATGGTGCCCAAATTCGTCGACACACGCCCTGTGCGCGAGGGTCGCATATACAACAACAATCGCCGTCGCACTCCTGCCGACGGCAGCGATTTCTGGGAGTCGGCCATAGTTCGCCCCGATGTCGTGCTCGACGACCTTGTGAAGATAATGCGCGCGGCGGGCGGCGACGACTCTTTGTACTACTATCAGCGTCTCGAATAGGCAATGCAGAGATTCCGTACACGCATACTTTTCATCGTCCTGATCGCCGCGGCCGCGATACTATTAGTCTGCGACCTGCTTATCGGCACTACGCACATACCCCTCGCGGAGGTGTGGGCGGCTTTGACCGGGGGCGCCGTGAGCGAGGAGCACTCGGTCATCGTCCGTGACTTGCGGCTGCCGAAGGCCATAATGGCCGTAGTCGCAGGCGTGGCTTTGTCGGCGAGCGGATTGCAGATGCAAACGCTGTTCCGCAACCCGCTGGCCGGTCCTTACGTATTGGGCATCAGCGCCGGAGCGACGTTGGGTGTGGCGCTCTTTACGATCGGCGCGCCGATCATGGGACTGTCTGGCAATGCCACACTCACGACAATAGGCAGTACGGGCATGGCGTGGATCGGTTCGGCCGCCATACTGCTGCTTATCATGATGTTGTCGCGCCGCATCAAAAATATCAACGTCATACTTATCATCGGCATGATGCTCGGTTCGGCCATAAGCGCCGTGGTCGGCATATTGCAATACGTCGGCACCGAGGAGTCGCTCAAAGCGTTCGTGGTGTGGACTATGGGGTCGCTGTCGAACGTCACCCACGACGAACTTGCGATCATCGTTCCCGTCGTGGCCGTCGGCACGGCACTGTCGGTGGCGATGATAAAGCCTCTCAACATGCTGCTGCTCGGCGAGGGCTATGCCCGTACAATGGGGTTGAGAGTGGCGCGCGCACGCACGTCGATATTCATCTCCACGACATTGCTCGCCGCCACGATCACGGCATTTTGCGGTCCGATAGGCTTTATCGGGTTGGCGATGCCGCATCTTGCACGCATGACGTTCCGCACGGCCGATCATCGCATACTGCTGCCTGCATCGATACTGTGGGGCGTCGTGGCCATGCTGCTCTGCTGCACGGTGTGCGACATGGTGGCGCGTGGCGGCGTGATGCTGCCTGTCAATACCATAACCTCGCTGCTGGGCATACCCATAATCATCATCGTGGTAATGCGCAACCGAAATACAGCCTCATGATAGAACTTCACGACATAGGACTCTCTTTCGGCCGGCGGGAACTTATCGCCGGAGCGTCGGCGCGGTTCCTCCCCGGAACAATCACCGCGCTGCTGGGTCGCAACGGTACGGGCAAGAGTACGCTGCTAAGGGCAATGGCCTCGCTCGGAGCCATACAACACGGCGATATTACGGTCGACGGCCGTCCCATAGGCTCGCTCTCTGCCGAAAATGTCGCGCGCAGCATAGCTTTCGTCAATACCGACCGCGTATATGTCGAAAACATGTCGGCTCGTCAGCTCGTAGCCATAGGCCGCTCGCCATATACCGACTGGATCGGCCGTCTGACAAGCGACGACGAACGCGCAATCACCAAGGCGTTGACTACCGTTGGCATATCCGATCTTGCCGACCGCATGATCGAGACGCTGTCGGACGGAGAGTGTCAGCGCGTGATGATTGCGCGCGCATTGGCACAGGATACCCCCGTGATACTTCTCGACGAGCCGACGGCATTTCTCGACATGCCCAACCGCTACGAGCTGTGTACGCTGTTGCAACGCTTGGCACACCGTCACGGCAAGTGCGTCGTGTTTTCGACGCACGACCTCGACATAGCCCTGTCGCTGTGCGACAATATCGCGCTTATCGACTCTCCGCACCTGCATTTCATGCCCACGCCCGATATGATCCGCAGCGGTTGCATCGAGCGGCTGTTCAGCAGTCGCTACGTGCGTTTCGATGCCGCTACACAGAGCATTACGCTCGTCGACAGCTCGGCCAAAAAGTAAAATAAAGGGCTTTCCGGCATTTTTTTTGGCAAACATTTTGTCAAATAAAAATCTTTTTCTATCTTCGCACCGCTAAACTTTTAGCCGTCTATGGCGGAGAATAGCGGTAAGGCCCATTCGTCTATCGGTTAGGACGCAAGATTTTCATTCTTGAAAGAGCAGTTCGATTCTGCTATGGGCTACACTTGGCGCGTCGTTTCACTATGTGGGACGGTGCGTGCGGTTTAAAATCATTAAGGAGCGGGTCGCAAGACCTATCCGCAACCGGCTACGGCCGGATTACGTCGGCAAAGCGGCGGGCTTAAATGTCGCACTTTGGAACGACAAAACAGAATGATCAAGAGGGATGCAGGCATTGACAGGCATCGTTCGAGATCGGTAAAAATGAGACTTTTTCGATAAGCCGAGCTTAGAGCCGAACTTGTTCTATCTATGCCGAGGCGAGAAAAGAGTGCATGAAAATGAACAAAAAAGTAGAAAATAAAAATTAAGAATTATGGCAAACCACAAGTCATCGAAGAAGAGAATCCGCCAGACGGCTACCAAGCGTGCGCACAACCGTCTTTATCACAAGACCGCACGCAATGCCGTGAAGGCTATGCGCAACACTACGGAGCGCAGCGCAGCCGAGGCATTGCTGCCCAAAGTAAGCGCCATGTTGGATAAGCTCGCAAAGCATAACATTATCCACAAGAACAAGGCCGCAAACCTCAAAAGCTCGCTTACACTCCACGTAAACGCGCTCTAATTCTTCGAGAGAGAGAGGGGGGGGGTAAATCAGATTGCGGATCGGATCGCGCTGCAAGATAACTCCGCAAGACATCATAAAACCCTCTGCACGAAAATCGGGACTCCCAAAAGGAAGTCCCGATTTGTGTTGCATGTGGCTCATTGGCCGAAGTCGGCTTATTGGTCAAAAACAGTACATAAGAACAGAGCAATCAATTGATTTTTATATATTTGTATCATTTGCGTTAGAAATGAATAAAAAAACGGGGGCACTGAAAAAGTGCACTCAAGGCATTGGTGATGAAATTGGAAAAAGAC
>CAYTLU010000316.1:0-8153 GCA_964438665.1 uncultured Bacteroides sp. | reverse complement strand
GACAACGCCCCCGAGGAAAAAGAACGTGGTATCACCATCAACACTGCTCACGTTGAATACGAGACAGCAAACCGCCACTACGCACACGTTGACTGCCCGGGACACGCTGACTACGTTAAGAACATGGTGACCGGTGCTGCTCAGATGGACGGCGCTATCATCGTAGTTGCCGCTACTGACGGTCCGATGCCCCAGACTCGCGAACACATCCTTCTCGCTCGTCAGGTGAACGTTCCTCGTATCGTTGTGTTCCTGAACAAATGTGACATGGTCGATGACGAAGAAATGTTCGAACTCGTTGAAATGGAAATGCGCGACCTTCTTTCGTCTTATGACTATGACGGTGACGAAACTCCTATCATCCGCGGTTCTGCCCTCGGCGCACTCAACGGTGAGCCCGAATGGGAAGCTAAGGTTATGGAGCTCATGGATGCAGTTGACACTTGGATTCCGCTGCCTCCGCGCGACATCGACAAACCTTTCTTGATGCCGGTTGAAGACGTATTCTCAATCACCGGTCGTGGCACCGTTGCTACAGGCCGTATCGAGACCGGCGTAGTGAAAGTTGGCGACGAAGTTCAAATCATGGGTCTTGGTGCCGACATGAAATCGACCGTTACAGGTGTCGAGATGTTCCGCAAACTTCTTGACCAAGGCGAGGCCGGCGATAACGTAGGTCTGCTTCTCCGCGGTATCGACAAGAAAGATATCAAACGTGGTATGGTAATCTGCCACCCGGGAGTTGTTAAGCCCCACAGCAAATTCAAAGCTTCAGTTTATATCCTGAAGAAAGAAGAAGGTGGCCGTCACACTCCGTTCCACAACCACTATCGTCCTCAGTTCTACATCCGTACGCTTGACGTAACCGGCGAAATCACTCTTCCCGAAGGTGTAGAAATGGTAATGCCCGGTGACCACGTTGAAATCAACGTTGAGCTCATCAACCCGGTAGCTTGTGACCAGGGTCTCCGCTTCGCTATCCGCGAAGGTGGCCGCACCGTTGGTTCAGGTCAGATCACTGAAATCCTTGACTAATCAACTTTCTCCGAAAGCTGTCGGCTGAAAAGCCATAGCTTGAAGAAAACCGAAATATAAAAGCGGCCGGACAAATCCGGCAACGGAAAACGCGCCCGGCCGCTTTTATCAACCTACAGGACTAGCTCAGTCGGTAGAGCACTGGTCTCCAAAACCAGGTGTCGGGAGTTCGAGCCTCTCGTCCTGTGCAAAAGAAAATACAGATGAAGAAATTAAAACTACTTACGAATATCGAGGAGGCTTACACCGAATTGCGGTATAAGACTTCTTGGCCGACAAAAGAGCAACTGGTCAGAAGCGCCCTTATCGTATTGATTGCTTCCGTTATTATCGCTGCGATAATTTGGGTTATGGACTGGGTTGTTGAAAAAGTAATGAGCTTAATCTACGCCCTGCCGCAGCTGTTCAGCTAAGCAGAGTCATTGTAACCACTTTAATTACTCGATCAATGGCCGAAGAAAAAAAACAATGGTACGTGTTGCGTGCCATTTCAGGTAAAGAAGCTAAGGTTAAAGAAGTGTTGGAAGCGCAAATGCGCAACACTGATCTTGGCAAATACGTTTTCCAAGTATTGATTCCGACTGAAAAAGTGCTTACAGTGCGTAGCGGCAAAAAGGTGATTAAAGAAAAGAACCTTTACAGCGGCTATGTGTTTATCGAAGCAATTCTTCATGGAGAAGTGGAGTATGAACTCCGCAACACCACTAATGTGATTGACTTCCTCCGTGGCAAAGGCAAGGGCGCAAAGCCTGAGATTCTCCGCCACAGCGAAGTGCAACGCATGCTCGGTATGGCCGATGAAATGGCCGACATCACTGTTGACTCTATCAATGACTATCTCGTTGGCGAGACTATCAAGGTGATTTTCGGTCCGTTCAATGGCTTCTCCGGGAAAATTGAAGAAGTTGACCGCGACAAGAAAAAGCTCAAAGTAATGGTCAAGATTTTTGGCCGTGAAACACCGCTTGAATTGGAAAATTCGCAAGTAGAGCGAGTTTGATTTGCAGATCGACGCCGTTGGTTACGCATAGGCGCCGTTTGCGACATTTAACCCGCACATTGAACACCAATATCTAAAATTAAGATTAAAATGGCTAAAGAAATTGCTGGACAAATCAAATTGCAGATTAAGGGTGGAGCAGCAAATCCATCACCGCCGGTAGGACCTGCACTGGGTTCTAAGGGCATCAACATCATGGAATTTTGCAAGCAGTTCAATGCCCGCACTCAGGACAAAGCCGGCAAAGTTCTGCCTGTTGTAATCACATATTACACAGACAAGAGCTTCGACTTCGTTGTCAAGACACCCCCGGTGGCTATCCAGCTCCTTGAAGCTACTAAGCTCAAGAGCGGTTCAGCCCAGCCCAACCGTAACAAGGTTGGCGAAATCACTTGGGACCAGGTTAAGACAATCGCAGAAGACAAAATGCCCGACTTGAACTGCTTCACCGTTGAATCCGCAATGCGCATGGTTGCTGGTACAGCCAGAAGTATGGGTATCACCGTAAAAGGAACATTCCCTGAAAATAATTAATTCTTCAATTCAGACAAGATGAGTAAACTGACAAAAAATCAAAAGTTGGCCCTCGAGAAGATTGAAGCTGGGAAGACCTACACTCTTGCTGAAGCGACTGAAAAGGTAAAAGAAATCACTTATACCAAATTTGACGCTTCACTTGACATTGATGTGCGTCTCGGCGTTGACCCCCGTAAGGCTAACCAAATGGTTCGTGGCGTTGTCACACTTCCCCACGGCACCGGCAAGCAAGTTCGTGTTCTCGTGCTCTGTAACCCTGATGGAGAGGCTGCAGCTAAAGCAGCAGGCGCAGACTACGCAGGACTTGACGAATACATTGAAAAAATCAAAGGCGGCTGGACCGATGTTGACGTGATCATCACACAGCCCGCTATCATGGGCAAAATCGGTGCTCTTGGTCGTATTCTCGGTCCCCGCGGTTTGATGCCTAACCCAAAAAGCGGCACTGTAACCAATGATGTTGCAAAAGCCGTTGAGGAAGTAAAAAAGGGTAAAATCGACTTCAAGGTTGACAAAAACGGCATCGTTCACTCCTCCATTGGCAAGGTGAGCTTCTCTCCCGAGCAGATGAAGGAAAACGCACGCGAATTTATCAACACTTTGATCAAACTCAAACCCGCAACCGCAAAAGGTACATATATCAAGAGCATTTATCTTTCATCTACGATGAGTCCCGGAGTTAAGGTTGACACCAAGACAATCGATGACTAATCGCACTTAAAAAATGACTAACAATGAGAAAGGAAGATAAATCTATAGTTATAGAAAAAATCGTCGAGACGCTAAAGGCGTATCCCAACTTCTACCTGGTTGAGACTGCCGGCCTTAACGCAGAAAAGACCAGCGCGCTTCGTCGCGCATGCGCAAAGGCTGAAGTGAAGCTGATGGTTGTTAAAAACACCCTGCTCCACAAAGCTCTCGAACAGATTGACGGCGATTTTACAGAATTGTATCCCGCGCTAGCAGGTCCTACCTCACTGATGTGCACAAACGTAGCTAACGCTCCCGCTAAGCTCATCAAAGACTTCGTGAAGAAGGACGATGTTCTCCCCGCGCTCAAAGCAGCCTATGTTGAAGAAACGATATATCTCGGAGCAGATCAGCTCGACACTCTTGCTACTATCAAGAGCAAAAACGAACTTATCGCCGACGTTGTCGCTCTTCTCCAGAGCCCTGCAAAGAACGTTGTTTCGGCTTTAACCTCGGGTGGCACCAAGCTTCATGGCATCCTTGAGACACTTTCAAAAAAAGAAGCATAATTAATATCAGTAAATAATCAAAATAAAATCATACAAAAATGGCAGATTTAAAAGCTTTTGCAGAACAATTAGTTAACCTCTCAGTAAAAGAAGTAAACGAACTTGCTCAGATCCTTAAGGAAGAATACGGCATCGAACCCGCCGCTGCTGCTGTTGCAGTTGCTGCCGGTCCCGCCGCTGGCGCTCCCGCCGCTGAAGAAAAAACTTCTTTCGACGTACTGCTCAAATCAGCTGGTGCTAAGAAACTCGATGTTGTAAAAGTAGTTAAAGCTCAGACCGGTCTTGGTTTGAAAGAAGCTAAAGAATTGGTTGACGGTGCTCCCGCTGTTGTTAAAGAAGGTCTCGCTAAAGCAGACGCTGAAGGCCTCAAGAAAGAACTCGAAGCAGCCGGCGCTGAAGTCGAACTTAAATAATAACGCCTGTTTATCAGGTACATAGGTTAAGTATCGCCGAGGAGGCGGATACTTAACCTTTTTGTGTTAATATTTAAGAAACAGTTGTAGCCTATTTTCTTTCAACCAAATAAGTATAAACCAAAACTTTACATTAATAGGAAGTCGAAAACTGTTTCCTGTTTGAGTTCTTTAACCTAAGTAAGATTTTTAGATGTCAGTAACAGAAAATAAACCCCGTGTTAATTTTGCGTCGGTTAAGAATCCGCTACCTTATCCCGACTTTCTGGAAGTGCAGCTCAAATCATTCCAAGATTTCCTCCAGCTTGACACTCCTCCGGAAAAACGCAACAACGAGGGCCTGTACAAAGTTTTTGCCGAGAATTTCCCTATTGCCGACACGCGCAATAATTTCGTCCTTGAATTTCTCGACTACTATATTGATCCGCCGCGATACACAATTGATGAATGTCTCGAACGCGGCATGACCTACAGCGTTCCCCTCAAAGCCAAACTGAAACTTTATTGCACCGACCCTGACCACGAGGACTTTGCTACGGTGATTCAGGATGTTTATCTTGGTCTTATTCCGTATATGACCGAGAAAGGCACATTCGTAATCAACGGAGCAGAACGCGTTGTTGTGTCGCAGCTCCACCGTTCGCCGGGCGTCTTCTTCGGACAAAGCACCCACGCCAACGGAACAAAACTCTACTCCGCCCGAATCATTCCGTTCCGCGGATCTTGGATAGAGTTTGCAACCGACATCAACAATGTCATGTACGCATACATTGACCGTAAGAAAAAATTGCCCGTAACCACCCTGTTGCGTGCCATCGGTCTGGAAAGCGACAAAGACATTATTGAAATCTTCGGTCTGGCTGAAGAAGTCAAAGTCAATAAAACGAATCTCAAAAAAGTCATTGGCCGTAAATTTGCCGCCCGACTCCTGAAGACATGGGTGGAAGATTTTGTTGATGAAGACACCGGCGAGGTTGTTTCGATCGACCGCAACGAAGTGCTCATCGACCGCGAAACCGTAATCGAAGAACACCACATTCAGGAAATTCTCGATTCAGGCGCCCAGACAATCCTTCTCCACAAAGAGGATGTCAACACCAGCGACTACTCCATCATATTCAACACCCTCCAGAAAGATACATCAAACTCCGAAAAGGAGGCTATCCAATACATCTACCGACAGTTGCGCAACGCCGAGCCACCGGACGACGCCAGCGCACGCGAGGTGATCACAAACCTCTTCTTCTCCGAAAAACGCTATGACCTCGGCGATGTGGGACGCTACCGTATTAACAAAAAACTCGGCCTCACCACATCTATGGACGTGAAAGTCCTCACAAAAGAAGACATCATAGCCATCATCAAATACCTCATCGAGCTTATCAACTCGAAAACCGAGGTGGACGATATCGACCACCTGAGCAACCGCCGCGTTCGCACCGTCGGCGAACAGCTCTACAACCAGTTCGGTGTCGGGCTGGCACGCATGTCTCGCACCATCCGCGAACGTATGAATGTGCGCGACAACGAAGTGTTCACCCCCATTGACCTTATCAACGCAAAGACAATTTCGTCCGTAATCAACACTTTCTTCGGAACGAATGCCCTCTCGCAGTTCATGGACCAGACCAACCCGCTGGCCGAAATGACCCACAAGCGCCGTATGTCGGCTCTCGGCCCCGGCGGTCTGTCGCGCGAGCGTGCCGGCTTTGAAGTGCGTGACGTTCACTACACCCACTATGGCCGTCTTTGCCCGATCGAAACCCCGGAAGGCCCCAACATCGGCCTTATATCTTCTTTGTGCGTTTATGCCAAGATCAACGACCTCGGGTTCATCGAAACGCCCTACCGCAAGGTTGAAAACTCGAAAGTCAACCTCAACAATGACGATGTCATCTATCTGACAGCCGAAATCGAAGAGGGCAAGGTGATTGCCCAGGGCAACGCTCCGCTTAACGATGACGGTTCGTTTATCCGCGACCGCGTCAAAGCGCGTCTCGATGCCGACTTCCCTATCGTTTCGCCCGATCAGGTTGAGCTCATGGACGTTTCCCCCGCTCAGATCGCTTCAATCGCGGCTTCTCTGATTCCGTTCCTCGAACATGACGATGCCAACCGCGCCCTCATGGGATCTAACATGATGCGACAGGCCGTGCCCCTGATGCGCAGCGAATCGCCGATCGTTGGAACTGGCCTTGAAGGTCAGCTCATCCGCGACTCCCGCACCCAGATCACGGCAGAAGGCGACGGCACGATCGAATATGTCGATGCCAACGTGATCCGCATTCGCTATGACCGCACCGACGACGAGCAGTTTGTTGCATTTGAAGAGCCGGTCAAAGAATATAGCATTCCCAAGTTCCGCAAAACCAACCAAAGCACAACCATTGACCTTCGTCCGATCTGCGAGAAAGGCCAGCGCGTGAAAGCAGGAATGATTCTGACCGAAGGATACTCAACGGAAAATGGCGAACTTGCCCTTGGACGCAACCTCAAAGTGGCTTTCATGCCCTGGAAAGGATATAACTATGAGGACGCTATCGTGCTCAACGAACGCGTTGTCCGCGAAGACATCCTGACATCTGTCCATGTTGATGAATATTCACTCGAAGTCCGCGAGACCAAACGAGGCATGGAGGAACTGACCTCCGACATTCCTAACGTCAGCGAAGATGCCACTAAGGATCTCGACGAGCGCGGCATTATCCGTGTCGGAGCCCACGTTGTTCCGGGCGACATCATGATCGGCAAGATCACGCCTAAGGGCGAAAGCGACCCGACTCCGGAAGAAAAACTGCTCCGCGCAATATTCGGCGACAAGGCCGGCGATGTGAAAGACGCTTCGCTGAAAGCATCGCCTTCGCTGAAAGGCGTTGTCATCGGCACGAATCTATTCTCGCGCGCTGCAAAGAAGAAAAAGAGCAAGAACGCAAACACCGTTCTTCCGAAACTCGATGAAGAGTACGAAGAACGTCTCTCAAAGCTCAAAGGCGTGCTGGTTGAGAAACTCATGACGCTCACCGCAGGAAAAAACTCTCAGGGAGTCAAAGACTTCTTGGGTACTGACATAGTTGCAAAAGGAGCCAAATTCTCCGCAGCCATCCTGCGCGACATCGACTATGACACGATCAACCTCAGCAAATGGACTGCCGATGCTCATAAAAACGACATGATCCGCGATTGCATCGTCAACTATCTGCGCAAGAAGAAAGAGATCGAGACCGAACTCCGCCGCAAGAAAAACGACATTTCAATCGGCGACGATCTCCCCTCCGGAATCATGCAGATGGCAAAAGTCTATGTCGCTAAAAAACGAAAGATCAGCGTGGGCGACAAGATGGCCGGACGCCACGGAAACAAAGGTATCGTAAGCCGCATCGTGCGTCAGGAAGACATGCCGTTCCTTGCCGACGGCACCCCGGTTGACATTGTTCTCAACCCGCTGGGCGTGCCTTCGCGTATGAACCTCGGACAGATATTCGAAACCGTTCTCGGTTGGGCCGGACGTGAGCTTGGCGAAAAATTCGCAACCCCGATTTTCGATGGCGCAACGCTCGACGACCTCAACTCTTGGACCGACAAAGCCGGACTGCCCCGATATGGTAAGACTTATCTCTATGATGGCGGCACAGGCGAACGTTTCGACCAGCCCGCAACAGTAGGCGTGATCTACATGCTTAAGCTTGGCCACATGGTTGAAGACAAGATGCACGCTCGTGGAATCGGAACTTATGCCTTAATTACTCAACAGCCTCTAGGCGGAAAGAGTCAATTAGGTGGACAGCGTTTCGGTGAAATGGAAGTGTGGGCACTAGAAGCATATGGTGCATCTAGATTATTGCAAGAGATGTTGACTATCAAGTCAGACGATGTGGAAGGTCGTATCAAGACTTATGAAGCAATCGTGAA
>CAYTLU010000315.1:0-3544 GCA_964438665.1 uncultured Bacteroides sp. | reverse complement strand
AAACCGTTGGTGTAGTAGATGACGGGGCGACGGCCGTATTGCGCTTCGAGACAGTCCGCATAAAGTTCCGCTTGGTGCTTGCCTTTTACGGGCGATGCAGAAGTGCGTTTCGCCTCAACGACGGCAAGGGGCAGACCATTGCTGCCGAACAGCACATAATCGGCATAACCCACCTCGTGAGCGTTGGGCATACCGTGCAATTCAACCTCAATGCTAGCCTTTAACGGCTGTATAGCTCCTTCGGTTGTCAACACCTCCCAACCTGCTTCCTTGAGCATCAGGTCGATGTAGAGTTTGCGGGTCTCGGCTTCGGATATGTCGGTCGATATTTCGGCTACGGGAGCGGCGGATTCGACAACTGCTGTATCGACTACGGGAATCGCAGGTGCAGCCGCAGGCTCGGATACGGGAATCGCGGGCAGGGTCGGGACGGCAGGTATCAGCTCCTTGTCGAAGGGCGGCACTTCGCCGACTACCTGCAATTTGAGCAGAATGGCACCGACTACATTGTAGATATTGAGCAGGGCGAAGAACGACTCCTTGCGGCTGACATTGCCGTCGTGCGCACCGTTGTTGCCCACTTTGCGGACATAATGCACCGCCATCATTACGCGGTCGCTGCCGATAAATTCGCGGAACGGCTCGCCATCGACCAACTCGAACAGCGATGCACGCTCCGAGACGGGGATATGCTTCATCTGGTAGAGTGCACGGACGATGTATTCCAATGCGCGACGGGCATTTACGGCACTCATGTCGGGATTGCTCGCCTGGAACTCCTCGGCGGCGGAGCAATAGCGATAGAGGGTCGGTATTCCCAAATCCTTTATGTAGTCGAAGTTTCTCATAGGTATATCATTAAAATGGTAACACGTCTGTAAAAGAGAATTGTCCGTCAAAGTTAAATAACTCTTTTAGATATTCTTGTGTTTTTTTATACAAGTTTTTATTACTATTCAGCACATCAATATCAGCCTGGCTAATATTAGCTTGGGTAGAGTCCACTTCAATGTGTAAATGTTTAGTGACCTTGCCATAATCATATGAGAGACTAATAGTTCTATATGGTTGTGGTAGAGCCATATGCACCGGTAAAATCATCTTGGAAACGAACTTATCCCATATTAGTTTAACTCTTTCGGGATATTCGAAGATATTTTTATAAAATTCTTTTAGCAATTTAGGCAGGGTACGCGTATTTTCATCATGTAAAAAGTCGAATATTTTCAGGCGATAGTCAAAATCTTCGCGATTGATAAAGTTTACAATATAGAAATCGTCTATATTATTTACAATATGACGGTTAATATATTGAATTGTTTGTATCTTGGTTACTTCATCCACACCATCTTTACTGAAATGGACATCGTACATCTCGCCTTCGAATACGGATAATGCGTGAAATGTGTAGTATCTCTTTTTCCTTGCATCCCCGTATGCTCTCATGCGACTGACTTTTTCATTACTGATAGCCTTTATCGTCGTACTGATAGAATTATATATATCCTCATTACTTGCCGCGTATAGATTGCCTTTTTGTTTGCGTTCATTATTATTGTGAGGTTCTGCTAATTGTGCATAAGCAAATACCATTTCGTCAGAACTATACAAATGACGGACAGCTCTATGGGCCTTATATCTACTTGTAATGATTTCGCTATGATTGTCTGTCATATATTTTAATCTATCGTCAGATGTGCAATAATGAAGGGGTGTCCAATTCATATTACAAGCGTTCGCATCCACATCTCGCGTTAAAAAGCACCATTTGTATTTATCGCTTTTCTTGCAACTGATTATCAAAGTGGTGATATAATCAATATTCTCTTGTTCATCGACAAATACCTTATAAGCAAGAATATCAATCTCTCGCTCAATACCTTTTACGTCGTCTATATAATTGCGATTCGTAATAATCAGCCAACCGTGCTTTTTAAGAATCATACTGACATAATTCTCTAATAGGAATCCCGATTGCTCTATCGCCTTTTTTATATCATCTTTTATATCATCCATAAATTTAATCAAAATAGTAGTCCATTCGAGAGTTAAACAATGCCTCTGTTTCGGAGATTGATTGTTTTATTAACTCTTTCTGCTTCTCAATAGTCTCTATCTTTTCCACATACTCTTTTTGTAGTGCGATGGGAGGCACGATTACTTTTGTTTTCTTTGCATTGATAATGGTATATGTTCCGACGACCGCTGCATTGGCATTGCCTTGAATTTGATTCTTTACAAAGCTGGTAGAGTATTGGTCTTTGATAAATCGTGTTTCACACAGACCTTTGCTTTTGAACCATAGCGTATTGCCATCTTTGAAATAAAATCTGTCCGAACTTTTTACAATATAGCATACACCGAGTGTCCCGACGGCTGTAACCATCATATCTCCTTCCGATGGGACTCCATATTTTTCCGAGTATTCTCTATATAGCGATTCGGGAATAAAAATAGGAGACTCAATAGGCTCATTTTTGGACAATTTCACAATTTCTCTCGCTCTATAAAATGGCACACCGCTGTCTGTCCATTGAGCCTCAAACACTCTTTTGCTCGAACCAATGTCATATAGTTTATCCATTTCGATAACCTCCCAGCCTTTTTCGTTGGTGATGGGGTCGCCGAAAGTGGAGTAGAAAATGGATTGGGCGAGGGTGTCCAACTCGCGGAGTTGAGTCCGCTGCTTGTCGATAATCCCCGACAGCAAATCCAACTCCCTAACTATCCGCTCCTGCTCGGCAATCGGCGGAACAACCAAATACACTTGATTCAATCGCTTTGCAGACAAATGCTTTACGGTAACAAAAGGTGTTTCATTTTCAATTACTTTAAGTTCCTTCTTCAAAAACCTATACAAATATTCTGTTGAAACATCTTCACTTTTGCTGGATATCTTACATACTCGTTGATTCAATAATGCATCATCACTTCGCCATATTGCAATATTAAATTCTCCATCCATACCTATTAAGTATTCCCCTTTGTGTACGACATATTCATCCAAATATTCACCCTTATAATATGTCGAGGTATATCCATTATTGACATCTCGAATACGTATCAATGGCATTCCATCATTAGGAGATGATGAAAACAAGGCAGAGTCAAATGGAAATCCATATTGAATACTGCATATATCTGTGAGTTTCTTTCTGCTCATTATTAATTACTAATTGCTCATTCCTAATTGTTTCTTAAACTCTGCAATAGCGGCTGCAATCTCGTTGTGGAGCGTTTCGATATGCGATAGTACGACCGCAGGGGCTTCGTATTCGACACGCACCTTCTCGACTTCCTTGTATTTGTTAATCGAGAGGTCATAGTCGTTGGCGCGTATTTCCTCAACAGGGACAAGGAACGACTGCTCCCTGCGTGTGCGGTCGGCCTCGCCCTCCAAATTGTGGAACCGCGCTACAATGTCGGGTATATCGTTCTCGGCAATGGGTGTGCGCTTGTCATCCAGTGAAAAACCGTCGGCGCGCATATCATAGAACCACACATTGTCCGTGCCGCCGGCATTGGTCTTGGTAAAGACAAGCAC
>CAYTLU010000314.1:0-13912 GCA_964438665.1 uncultured Bacteroides sp. | reverse complement strand
ACCCGATGAAAAATTTGATGCGGTCATTAAATTTGACTTTTGCGCAGATGGGATTTTTGCTTAACTTTGTAGATTGAACAAAATCCTCGAAACATGCCGTTTTTTCCGGCATGGGAGGGAAACCGAACTACTGATGATTGAATTGCGTGGCATAACAAAATCTTTCGATGGACTGCAAGTGCTTAAAGGCATAGACCTCGACATCTGCAGCGGGGAAATCGTGTCTATTGTCGGGCCAAGCGGCGCCGGCAAAACCACCCTGCTCCAGATCATGGGATCGCTTGACAAGCCTGATTCGGGCAGCGTGGCCTACGATGGCGAGGAAATTTTCAAACTGTCGGAAAACCGCCTTGCGCGCTTCCGCAACCGCAATATAGGCTTCGTGTTCCAGTTCCATCAGCTATTGCCCGAATTCACTCTTGAAGAGAATGTTGCCTTGCCGGCCATGATCGGCGGACAAAGCCGCTCAGAATCAATCAGCCGCGCCCGGCATCTGATTGACTATCTGGGATTGTCGCAGCGTCGGGAGCACAAACCGGCTCAACTTTCCGGCGGCGAACGCCAGCGTGCCGCCGTGGCGCGTGCGCTGATCAACGAGCCAAAGGCCGTACTGGCCGATGAGCCATCGGGAAGCCTTGACTCGCAAAACCGCACAGAACTCCATAAACTTTTCTTTGACCTGCGGCACGATTTCAAACAGACATTCGTCATCGTCACCCACGATGAGACACTGGCCAGACAAGCCGATCGCACAATCGAAATGCGCGACGGCCTGATAACCGACATAGTCACAAACTCCCCTGCTGCCGAATGAAACACACAAAGCTACACACCTTTTTCATCATCGCGGCCATCGCCTTGCTTGCGTCATGCAGCAGCGATGACAGCGAAGGCGTTGCCGACCAGCTTTGTGAGACAATAGCAACATTCGATGGCAACCACGAAGACATAGTGTCATTCAGCTATCGGAAAGTCAACGATTCGCCGATAATCCGGATACATGGAAAAGGATCGATCGATGAATCAAAAGTGCCGGTGGGAACACGCCTGCTTGTTCGCTACCGCCTTCCGGCCGGCATTAGCCCGGGCGACCGTAACCCTGTCAGCCTGATAAGCGTGCAGCGCGTGCTGACCGACACCGTAACTACGGTTTCCAGCCCCCCTACTCCGGGCAAACTCTACATCAACACCATCCACCGCTCAGGCGAATATATCGACATTCAGGCATTGATGCCTCTGACCCGGACACGCAAGATTGAAATCAACTCACTCGCCTACGCCGACTCCGACGGTATCGCCGACCTCTACATCACCACCGTCACAGACGAGGACAACAACGCCTACGATACCACAACGTGGGCATCACTATGGATCGGTCCGATCTGGAACCGCCCCGACATCAACGGAATCCGGATTCATATCGACAACACAAACAACAAATATCAAAACATTTTTACGTTCACGAAAAACAACTAACCCTACTCTACAATGAAAACAACTGCAAGAATCCGCAACATAAGCGCAGCTATCATTATCGCCGCACTCGCGATGATCTCCGCAAGTTCATGCGTTGACAATGATGATCCCACCGTTGTCTCAGGCGTGATCGCACTGGCAACATACGAGCAAACCACCTCAGCCCCTAACGCTAACGGAGGTGTCTCCTATACCTCAACCTTCACTTATTATGGTCCTGACGACTCTGCTCCGACAATCCTCATTGCCGCCGCAAACATAGATCAGAGCAATCTCAAGCCGGGACAGCGGTGCATAATCGAATATACACCCGCCAACTACGCCAACCCGACAGCTTCGGGACAAATCACACTGATTCGCTACAAAGGCGTTCCCACGTCATCGGTCACCACGGCTTCCACCGAAACCGCACAGGCTGCCAACGCTGCCATCAATCTATTGTATATCAACGGACAGCCCTCTCTTAACCGAACAGGCAAATACATAAACGTCGAAGCCTATATGCCCATTGTCGAAGGACGGACATTCTCAATCGTGGCCGATGAAGCTACTCTCAACACCGCCATGCCCGACCTCTATCTGACAACATCCGCAACAGGCACGCCTCAGGGCTACAGCCAGACAGAGCTTGGATCAATCGACATCCAGTCTGTATGGGGTCGGCCCGATGTGGAAGGCGTGCGCCTGCACATCAACAACACCAACCCAAGCTATCAACAAAAAATATTTGAATTCAAAAAATAAAACCCTGACAACATGGAAAAGAAACAACAAGAACTTAAAATAGAACTTTCGCCCGAAGTGGCCGGCGGACATTACAGCAATTTCACCGTCATATCCCATAGCGGAGGTGAATTCTTCCTTGATTTCATCACCGTTTCGCCAAACATGCCGCAGGCAAAGG
Organism: uncultured Bacteroides sp.; assembly: GCA_964438665.1. GTDB lineage: Bacteria > Bacteroidota > Bacteroidia > Bacteroidales > Muribaculaceae > Paramuribaculum. The sequence continues at coordinate 11,532 of CAYTLU010000314.1, read as the reverse complement.
TGCAGACCCGCGTCATAATGACTCCGGAAAACGTCAAAAACCTGCTGTTTGCGCTAGGCGACAACGTCAAACGCTATGAAGCCACGTTTGGCGAAATCAAGCGCACCATGCCCAAAGAGCAAAAACCGTCTGCTCCCGGCGACATCCCCAATCCGTTCATGAACGGCGGGAAACTGAACTGAAAAATCAAATCTAAGGCGTTTTAAGCCTCTCTAACGGACTTTTGACATGAAACCCAACCAACTGACCATCTACAATTCGCTTTCGCGAAACAAAGAGCTGTTCCGGCCGTTCCATGAAGGACGCGTCGGGATGTACGTCTGCGGTCCGACCGTTTACGGCGACGGACATCTGGGCCACGCCCGCCCGGCCATCACGTTCGACATACTGTTCCGCTACCTTAACCATCTTGGCTACAAGGTGCGTTACGTGCGCAACATCACCGACGTCGGACACCTAGAGCATGATGCCGATGAAGGAGAGGACAAAATAGCAAAAAAAGCCCGCATAGAGCAGCTGGAGCCAATGGAAGTGGTGCAGCACTATCTCAACCGCTACCATCAGGCAATGGATCGCCTCAACGTCCTGCCCCCATCGATAGAGCCGCACGCATCGGGCCACATCATTGAACAGATCGAATACATCAAGAAGATCATTGAAAGCGGATATGCCTATGAGAGCAATGGCTCGGTCTATTTCGATGTTCCGAAATATAACCGCGACCACCGCTACGGCAAGCTGTCGGGGCGCAATGTCGATGAACTCCTGTCGGCAACCCGCTCCCTTGACGGACAGCAGGAGAAGCACAATCCGGCCGACTTCGCGCTATGGAAAAAAGCCGCGCCCGAACACATCATGCGCTGGCCTTCGCCGTGGAGCGACGGATTCCCCGGATGGCATCTCGAATGTTCAACAATGGGTGAGAAATATCTGGGTGAAACATTCGACATTCATGGTGGCGGCATGGACCTGAAATTTCCGCATCACGAATGTGAGATAGCACAATCCGTAGCCCACAACGGACATGACAGTGTCCGATATTGGATGCACAACAACATGATCACCATCAACGGCCAGAAAATGGGCAAATCGCTCGGAAACTTCATCACCCTTGATGAATTTTTCACAGGCTCCCATCCCCTGCTCTCACAGCCATATTCACCGATGACCATCCGCTTCTTCATCCTCCAGGCTCACTACCGCGGCACGGTGGATTTCAGCAACGAAGCCCTTCAGGGAGCTGAAAAAGCCCTCCAGCGCATGACCGATGGCTATCGACGGCTGCTGCAGCTCCGACCCGCGGCTGAATCGACAATCGATGTCAGCGGTCTGATGGAAAAATGCTATGAAGCTATGGACGATGATCTCAACACCCCGGTTCTTCTGGCTCATCTGTTCGAGGCTTGCGGCATGGTCAACAAGGTCAACGATGGCAACGCAACGGCAACGGCAGAAGATATCGCAACGCTGAAAACACTGTTTGACACGTTCCTCATCGACATTCTTGGCATTCGCATCGATGGAGCGGCCGCCGATGGCGGAGCAACCGACATGAAACCGTTTGAAGACGCTGTCGATCTCCTTCTGGAGATGCGCTCACAGGCCAAAGCCAACAAAGACTGGGCCACCAGCGACCTGATCCGCGACCGTCTCGCAGCAATAGGCTTCGATGTAAAGGACACCAAAACCGGATTTGAGTGGAGTCTTAAAAAGCAATGACCGCGGCGGCGACACCGGCTATGCGGCCTGAGCACCTGAAAGGCCACATCGCGCTCCTTTTGGCAAATCTGTTTTGGGGCGTGATGTCGCCCATATCAAAATCCATCCTGCTTGGAGGGCAGATCTCCCCTATCGCGCTGTCGGCCATCCGCATCGGCGGCGGTGCGTTGCTATTCGTCCTTTGCGCGGCAGTCCTCCCCTCTTCTATTGCTCCGCGCGAGAAGATAGCGCGAGGCGACCGGTGGAAAATCGCCGTGGCATCAGTGCTGATGATCAGCGCCAATCAAGGGCTGTTCATTCTCGGCATAGGCTACACCAGCCCCATCGACTCATCGGTGATGAGTTCGATGACTCCGATGATCACAATGATTCTTGCGGCAATCGTGCTGCATTTTCCTATAACGCGCCTGAAATTTCTGGGTGTTATTCTCGGGTTGGCGGGAGTTGTGATGCTGGTTGCGGTCGGAGGAGGCGAGAGGACGGCTTCTGACGCCCTTCTGGGCGATTCTCTGTGCCTTGCAGCACAATTGTGCGCCGCCGTCTATTACGTTGCGTTCAGCGGCCTCACAAAGCGTTATGCGCCGTTCACGCTGATGAAATGGATGTTCTACGTTTCGGCCGTCACATACGTGCCGTGTTGCATCCCCGAATTGATAAAGATACCCTGCTCCGCACTGACGGCGGCAACGTGGCTCTCGATTGCCTATATAATAATCTTCGCCACCTGCCTTGCCTATCTGACACTCCCCTACGCACAGCGCACGCTCAAACCCACCGTTGTCAGCATCTACAACTATTTCCAGCCGCTTTTTGCCGCTATTGTTGCCGTCTTGCTGGGAGTAGGAGAGTTCGGCGCGCTGAAGATCGCCGCAACCCTGCTGATATTCATCGGCGTATATTTCGTCAACAACAACTCCAAAGGCAAACCATCGCCCCAGCCAACCAATGAGCCTTAAAGCCGCAAGACATTATGACCAGGAGTAACGGCATCAGTTTTTCAGCTGTTCGATGTTCCCTCACATCAGGTAGGAGCCGTCCGAAATCATCATCGCGGGCGTCATTGAGAGTGGAATCGAGGTCGAGGCGTGCCTCGACCCCACCAAATGGGTGATTTTAAGGTTATTAGGCGGATGAATAGCGCATGAATCTGCATTTGTCATGCCGCTCCCCAGCAAAAATTTGATAAAAGCCCAATCAAAATGTCGGGTTTTTCACGTGAAAAACCCGACATTTTATTATCTTTGCAATCTCACTTATTTGTATTGATGACAATATCTAAAAAAATAAAACAAATCATCTCAGAGCTACCGGATGATTACGTCTTTGTAGCATCAGACTTCGGCTTGGACGTCAGTCAACGCGAGGCGTCAGCAAGGGCATTGCAACGTATGGCCAAACGCGGTGAAATATCAAAATTGGCTAATGGCAGGTATTACAAACCGCGTCAGACCATTTTCGGTCCGCTAAAGCCATCTCCATCACAGATAGCCAAAGATTTTTTATTCAAAGACGGAAAGATTATCGGATATCTGACAGGAATATATGCTTTCTCACAATATGCATTGACAACCCAAATCTCATCTAAAATTCAGATCGGCACCAATACCTATCGGCAACCGTTAAATCGAAATGGCTATAACATCTCATTCGTAGTCCAACCGAATGAAATAACTGAAGATTCGATTGAACTGTTGAAAATTCTTGACTGCTTGCGGTTTATTAAAGAAATCCCGGGAACAACTGTTGCTGAAGCATGCCGACAAATTACGGTTGCAATCCGCAGAACACCAGATTATAACAAGCGTGAAATGGTCAAATATGCCATTAAATACACCCCTTATGTGAGAGCGTTGTTGGGCGCAATACTGGAATCTATCGGTTGCACACAACTAGTCGAACCCCTCAGACAATCCTTGTCAGGGGTCTCAAAATATCATCTTCCCATAACGGAAGATATTTTGCCAACCAAAAAGAATTGGAGGATTTATGAACCTGCACGAAAATAAAAAACTGTTCGCTGATGCCGTACTTGCCACAGCCCAGCATTTGGGAATAGCTCCTGTGTTCGTTGAAAAAGATTATTGGATTACCCGGTCGCTGAAGCTATTGGCGGAATCCGACAAAGACAATCGTGCCATTTTCAAAGGCGGCACAAGCCTTTCAAAAGCACATTCCACCGGTTTTCGATTTTCAGAAGACATAGATGTGGCTATCATTGATTCTGCATCCTTGAACGGCAACCAAAGAAAAACTCTTATAAAAAGACTGGCAAAGTCAATGACCTCAGGTCTTAAGGAAATCTCGTATCCGGGAATTACGAGCAAAGGATCAAGTTACTATAAGGCAATCTACGGCTACGATAGACTTACAGAATTAAACGATGCCGCTTTGGGTCAGAAAATCCCGGTCAAAGTTGGTCAAATAATGGTTGAAATAAATTCTTTTTCCAACCCATATCCATTCAAAGAATGTATCATCAACAATTTTATAAGAACATTTCTACAGGATTCCAACAATCAGGATATAATTAGACAATATGGAATGGATGCTTTTTCTATGAGAGTTTTGGACATGAAACAAACGGCTACTGAAAAAATTGTATCATTAATCCGATTCTCACTATCTTCAGACTATGAGTCAGAGCTCTCCAAGAAGATACGTCATTTCTATGATTTATATTTTTTGATGGAAGATAACGAATGCTCAGACTATTTCTACTCTGATGCATTTATCGCAGACCTTTATTCCCTGCTTGAACATGACCGAAATATATTTGACAACCCTGACGGATGGAACAAACGCATAATTTCAGAATCTCCGCTGTTTGATTCGTTTCAAGATATATGGACTCGAAAATTATCAAACATTTATATTACAGAACTTTCAGCATTGGCTTATCGTGCAATCCCGGATTCTGACAAAGTTCTGAACAATACTCTATTGATAATGGAGAGGATAAAACAATCCGGGATTATGTGACGAAGCTACTCGATGTTCCCTCTTATCAGGTAGGGGCGAGACATGTCTCGTCCGAAATCATCATCGCGGGCGTTATTGAGACTGGAATCGAGGTCGAGGCGTGCCTCGACCGTACCAACCAGGGAAACAAACGCCACAAATAGATGATATTAAGGATGTTGGGCGGATTAATGGTCTTAATCAACAATCTTGCTGACTATGCCATTGGTGAAAATAATGACATAATCGTTAGAATATATCCAACGGATGCGTTCGCCCGATTGACGTTTGTTCATCGGCTTGCCAAGAAGAATAGTCACCTCATCCTCATTCATTCCAACGGCAACATCCGCTCCCTTTTTCATCCTGTCAAAATTGGGCGATTTGATATCGCTGCGCGTTGATGCATATTCCGCCAGCGCGCAAATATAAGCCGAATTCACTTCAACGAATTCCTTCAAAACCGAAAGATGGCGTTTGTTGTTGTCCGGATGAAGCTTTTCAAGACGCTGAGTGCGCGGAACAATGCCTTTTTCCCGATAACGGCAATCGATATTGGATGTCTCGAAATCGAATCCGCCGCTACGGGCCGTAACTGTCAGACTGCGAGTATATGTGGTTTCGTTTGACGTTGTGCCCTGCGTCGATTTCAGCAGAACGGTGAAACGATTTTCGTCATAGTCGATATCCTCAAATCCCTCCTGATTTTCCCGATCGAAATGGTCTGATGCATATACCATAGCTGCCAACATCACCTGACGCGCCGTCAAACCCTTGACCGTCACCGATCCGCGAACCACCGCCGTTGTATCCCGCTCGCCTGATTCCTCATCTATAAAGCTGTCGCTGACAGGATAGAACTGGCGAACTCCGTCAATCTCCTCCGGAAACGACTGTGTCGGTATCCATTCTGTATAATCCGTCATCGGAGTAGGGCTTTTCTTCAATTTAATCTTGAATTCATTGGCGCTTGACGGCATTATCATAACTGCACCCATTAACAACGCCAAAATTGTGATTTTTTTCATCTCTCAAAAATAAAAACCGCACGACAAGCCATAATTCAATCATAGAAAGCCTGCCGTGCGATCCGTTCAACTATTAAACAAATTCTTTCATTTCAAATGACTTAGAATGCGTATCCAACGCGGATCATAATGTTGCTGGAGTAGAGATCACATCCGGCGACTTTTGCTGCTGTAATGAAACCGCGCTGATATGTAAGGTCAAGGTTGACTTTTTTCCACCATGCACCGACGCCAATCTGCATCCCGGCATCAAGACATTGGAAATCCCAGGCTTCATCTTTGATCTCTGAGAAAGAGAGTTTTTCATCCGGATCATCACCGCCCCAAGAATATTTGGTTCCGCCGGCAAAGTCATAGCTCACGTAAGCACCAAGATGGGCGTCAAGTTTCCAGTCATCAGTAAGAGCATATTTATACCCGATAGTAAAAGGGCTGTATTTTGCATTCCAAGTCATAATATGAGCCTTGTTTTCACCATCTTCAAATTCTGCTTTCATAGATGCGCCACGAGTACCGATACCGAGTTCCATGCCCCAATAAATCCCGGAATTACCTATAGGACGTTGGAAACCGAAATCGACGTCCATACCTGCTTTACTTCCGATAGAGTATTCGGCATCTTCGCCTATAGCATTTACATTGCTAGGGCTAAACACGTCATTGCCGCCGGCAACATTGTCAAATGATACGCCAAGGCGTGCATACCAAATAGTAGCTCTTTTAGATTTAACATAGGTGCGGGATGTAACGACCTGTGCACTTGCGCTTGCAGTCATCAATGCAACGGCAAGCATTACAAAAAACTTTTTCATTGCGATAAATTATTTATGTTAGTAAAAATGGGTTTTATTTAGCTTTTGCGCTCTCTTTCGGCGCAACATTCGGAGTTCCCTTATCTGTCGATTCAATAGAAACGGATGTATTGGCTGTCGGATAGACCACACCGATCATATCAACCTCTGATTTTGACGCCGGACGGAAGTTTGTGTATTTCACAGGATAGCCCGACAGTTCGATAACCAAAGTCTTGCTATCTTTTTCATATACATACGAGTCAAAAAGCGGCTCTATCACGGCATCAGCATCTGATTCCTGACATGCACGGTAGAGAGCGCGGTTCTGATAATTCCAGAGCTCAAAATTAAAAGTGTCCTCAATTGATTTAATAGGGAAATAGTAAGGGCCAAAGGTCTCACGGCTCTTGGTGAGCATCTGCATATCACAGATTTGCGGTGTTACAAACGTTCGGATTTCCGGAACCACCTTGCGCGCCTGCGCCTCCTCATACATCTTGGGGTTAGCCTCTTTTTTTTGTGCGAATGATGCCGCCGTTCCCATCATGGCGATCATTGCAAGCGCTAATAAAACTTTCTTCATAGCGTGTTGAAATGTGAGTTATTGCCGGACGACTCACAGTCCAACATAATTAATTTTAAGATAAAAAATTAGCGTGAGAGTCTTACCGTTGCTCGTCACGCTGATTCATGGCATGTGGCTCGCCTTGCTCTGTGTGGAACGAGCAACGTAGAAGCCCACGCCGATATGATTGTCCATTCCTCTCTTGAGAAATATGGATTTACCATACCCATGAGCATCTACCGTTGCGTTCGTTTTCTGACAGAGTTGATCGAAATTGCCACATTTCTGAATCAGCCGGAAAAACGAAGCGTCAGTAAACGCTGTTTAATAACCTATGGCGGCTCTCTTGCCGCTGTGATTCCCACCCATAACCCATCGGTTACCATCGGCGAGGATCTCGCGGCAAAGATAATAAAAATTTCAGATTGTATCTGAATTTTATAAAATAAAAGCTATTTGAAGTTAAATGTGATTGTTCCGCGCTCTTCAGCCGTCTTGTCAGGAGCCGGTGTCACTTTGGCTGCGCGGGCGCGTTGCAGACACTTTTCACGCACCGCAGGATCGGCAATCGTTGTGGGCTGCACAATCTCAGCTTTTGTCACCCTGCCGTCAGGAGCGGCATATATACGCACCGTCACCTTCCCGGGACTCGCACACGGAATGCCTCCGGCAACGGCTACACCGCGTCCGCCCACCGTGCCGCTACCCGAGCCGGTATATGACCCTTTTTGAGTGCTATTGCCGGCACCAGAGCCGCTTGCACCGTCGCCCGATCCGGTTGCACCCTGCGTCTTGCCGAATTTCATGCGGTTTGCAGCTTCTTCCGAAGCCTCCTTCTGCCGTTTCTCGCGAGCGCGTGCCTCCTCCAGTTCAGCCTGCGATGGTCCTGTCGGTTTCTCAACCTGCTGCGGCTTCTCCTTCACAGGCGAGGGGAGAGGAGATGTTACTACCGGCGCCGGCTGCTCTGCCGGCTGTCCGGCATCCGTAAAATCATTGGCTTCGGGAGGAGGGGCTGATGCGCCATCGTCCGGCACAGAACCGCCGCCGGGGGCAGGAGGAAGCATCTCCACCTCTATATACTCATCAGCCAGCAACACAGCCGTTGTATCAGCCACCGGAGGCCATTGCGAACCATCTGCCGGCGAAAAGCTCAGACGCGCTACAACAAGCCACACAGACACCCCCACGAACAACAAAAAGGTGACCGCAGCAGCTATAAACCGGTATTTGCGTTCGGCGTTCGTCATCTGCTATGGTTGTGTTTCCGATGGAGCATCCTTGGTGGCAAGCACCATCTTCAGCCCGCGGCGCGCCCCGATATCCAATATTTTTGCTATATGCCCATAGACAACGTCTTCATCGGCATAGATGGCGATTGCAGCCGACTGTCCTTCCTCCAACCGCGTCTGCGTATCGACCAGAAATCCTTCCAGACTTTCAACCGACACCTCTGCCGGTGTTTCATCGGCAAACTGCACCAGCATCCGGCCGTCCTTGAACACATAGACACGCGTGGATGGCTTTATTGCAGTCTGCTCGGAGCTTTGCGGCAGATTCAGCTCCAACGCAGTGGGAAACACGTAGGTCGAGGTTACCATGAAAAAAATCAGGAGCAGGAATATTATGTCTGTCATCGACGCCATTGAAAAAAGCGACGCCATGTCATATTGTCGTTTCAGAGCCATGCCTTTCTGTGAGGATTACGGTTGTTTTTTATAGAAACAGGTTTACGCCGGATCGTTGAGCAGATCCATAAACTCCATAGTCTTGGCCTCAAGCGATCGCATAACGCCATTGACCTGCGCAACAAGATAATTATAGGCAAACAGAGCAACAATGCCCACAACGAGACCGGCAACAGTCGTCACAAGAGCCTGATAGATACCATCGGCAAGGACATCAATTCCTGCGGCAGAACCGGCAGACGCCATGCCGTAGAACGATTTCACCATGCCGATAACCGTACCGAGAAATCCGAGCATAGGCGCTCCTGCGGATGTGGTAGCGAGCCAAGGCAAGCCTTTGCCAAGCGCCGCCACTTCGATATTTCCTGTATTCTCGATTGCAACCAGCACATCATTCATCGGACGACCTATGCGGCTGATTCCCTTGTCGATCAAGCGGGCATAAGGCGTGTTTGACGAGCGACACAGGCGATGAGCCGCCTCTACATCACCCTCATGGATATGATCCTTTATGCGTTTCATAAACGTATCATCCTGACGCGATGCCTTGCGGATGACCAAAGCGCGCTCAACGAACACATAGATTGAAATCAGGGCAAGCAGCGCAAGCGGAATCATGATGAAACCTGCGTTGACACACAATTCCCACATATTGGGAGCGTCCTGAGCCTGGGTAGCGGTTAATAAAATCATAGCTGTCGGTTAGGGGAGGGGGTTAATAGTTCATTTATGGGAAGCAACGCATTCTTTATAGCGCTTGACTGTCTCTTCCAGACCAAGATAGAGAGCATCGGTGATGAGGGCATGTCCTATCGACACCTCATTCAGATATGGAAGCTTACGGCAGAAAAATTCAAGATTCTCAAGGCTGAGATCATGTCCGGCATTGACACCCAGACCGGCCTTGTGTGCCGCCTCACTGGCAGCGACAAACGGAGCTACGGCCGCCTCCGGATCGGAAGCATAGAGATCGGCATAAGGTTTCGTGTAGAGTTCCACGCGGTCAGCCCCTGTCCGGGCGGCGGAACGGATATTGTCAACATCAGTTCCCACAAAAATGGAAGTTCTGATGCCGGCTTCACACAACCGATCGACAACGGCGGAGAGAAACTCCAAATTCGGCTCCACATCCCAGCCCTCATGCGATGTCAGATCCTCGGGAGCGTCAGGCACAAGCGTGACCTGTTCGGGCTTGACTTTAAGCACCAGATCCAGGAATTCATCCGAGGGATAGCCTTCGATGTTAAATTCAGTTTTGACCAGCGGCCGCAGCAGAAACACATCGGAATGCTTGATGTGACGCTCATCGGGTCGCGGATGAACCGTGATGCCATTGGCTCCCAAACGCTCACACTCTCGCGCGAACTGCTGCACATCCGGCACGTTCTCCCCGCGCGCGTTGCGCAGCGTTGCCACTTTGTTGATATTAATGCTTAAATTGGTCATATATTATCGAAAACTTAATGGCTTTCAAGAGCGTTAACTCTTAAATCGCCGTAATCTGAAATAATATTGCTAAATTTGCGTGTCCTTTTTTGAAATGTGACCACAAATTTAATCAGAATTAAGAGAACAAAAAAAGATTTGAAGTCAAAAGATAACATAAAACAGAAAAATAACGGCATGCCTATCGACACTCGCCACACACCCGAAATACTTTTTCCGCCGGTGAAAGAGAGTTGCGAACTGACCGCGGAGTGCCGGCGCATCGACTACTCGGCTTCTGCAATCGCGCATGCCGTTGAAGATGCCGATGCCCACCTGCTCAACCTAAATGTCACGGCAGCTACGGCATCGACTGACGACCACATACGTATTGACCTGCGTGTCAGCCATCGAAACGGTGGAAGCGTGGCCCGATCTCTCGAACGCTACGGATTCGACATTGTCGATATTCGCGAAGGATTCGACGCTGACGCCGAACTGATGCGAAACCGCATCAACGAACTGCTGACACACATAGAAATGTAAACACCGTTTAGCCAATTTGACAATGAAACGCATAGCCATTTTCGGCAACAAATCGCAAAAGAAAAACCTTGAACAGCTGTCAATGCTGTTTGATGCGCTCCGCGCCCACCACAATCAGCTGAAGATTGCAATACAGCAACGCTACATGTCGTTTCTGCAACGCACAATCGGACTTGAAGCAGAAACTTTTGAGACTTTTGACAACTACGAAGGCGATGCCGATATGGCTCTGAGCATAGGCGGCGACGGAACGTTTCTGACCACAGCCGCCGGCGTAGGAGCTTACGAGACTCCGATCCTCGGCATAAACTCCGGACATCTGGGCTATCTTGCCGCAGCCGAACTTACCGATATAAGCACAATAATAGAGGAGGTTCTCAACAACAGATACACCATTGAAGAGCGAACGCCGATTGCCGTTGAATGTTCCCAAAAGGTTGACATGGTGCGCCGCTATGCCCTCAATGAAGTTGCCATACTGAGGCAGGACACTGCTTCAATGATTACCGTCAGCACAACCCTCGACGGCATACCGCTTGCCGAATACAACGGCGACGGTCTGATCATATCCACTCCGACAGGTTCCACCGGATACAACCTTTCTGTCGGAGGCCCGATTATCGCTCCGACGGCCGAAAACTGGGTGATATCCCCCATTGCCCCACATTCGCTTAATATGCGTCCGCTCGTGCTGACCGACAACCATACGCTTGAAATATCAACGCAATCACGCGCCGAGACCTATCTCATGAGCGTTGACGGCAAAGCGACACAGCTTCCTTTGAGTGCAAAACTGACGCTGAAAAAGGCCA
>CAYTLU010000313.1:0-11184 GCA_964438665.1 uncultured Bacteroides sp. | reverse complement strand
GGCTTTGACACATATCCGGTTGAGGACTATGATCTGACAAACTCGCAGATTTATGCGATTGTAGAGCGCGATGGCCGGCTTTTCATCGGTTCCAATAATGGTGTGATCATTTATGATCTGACCACATGCCGGGCATCACGTCCGAAAGGAGAATTTCCGTCAGAGATACGTACGATGGTGGCTGACGACCGCTTCCTTTGGATAGGAAGCCTGACAGGAGTGTTCCGCTATAAGTTTTCTGACGGAAGTCTGGAATCGGTGAATGCAGGACTGCCACATCGCTCTGTCTATGCGTTGATGCATGATAGCCGGGGGGTGTTGTATGCCGGGACATACAATGGGCTTGCTTGGTTCAATGTCGGGCAAGAACGGTTTGAGACGGTTGACATACACAGTTCTGCTCCCCATCGCAATCTTTTCATAAACTCGCTGGCACAGGACGGTGGAGACGGTTCGATCTGGATCGGCACAGAAGAAGGGTTGCTTCGTTATGTGCCTGACCGTGGGACAGTAGGTGAGATAGCGCAGCTTCGCGGACAGATCATCAAGACTCTTGCTGTCGGTCCACGCAATCAACTCGTTATAGGCACTGACGATGGTCTGTTTGTCCGGCATCCCGATGGCATGCTGACACGACATATACATGATTCCCGCAACACGTTCTCAATTTCTGACAACGATATATGGACGGTTCGCGTGGACTCGTATGGAAATATATGGGCCGGTAACAGTACCGGTCTCTCGCTGACTTCGGATTCCGGGCTGTTGGATGCCGTCAGGATCGAACGGCTGACAAATTCCGGTGACGGCAATCAGATTTATTCTGTGTTGCGTGACAGTCATGGCGAGTTGTGGCTTGGCGGCTCTAATGGACTCATACGAGTAAAAGGCAGTGAAATAACATTGCCAGATGAGGTTGAATGGTACAGGCCAAACACAGGCCACAGGATTTCGCACAAGCGCGTGCGTTCGCTAATGGAGGATCGTGGTGGAACACTGTGGGTGGCAACGGATGGCGGCGTTAATCGCTTTGACCGTGAGGACGATACTTTCTCATCCTATCTGATAACAGACCCGACCGGGCAGTTCAAAGCCAATTGGGTGTATGGAATCATTGACAGCGGCGATAGTCTCGTCATTGGCAGCTATCTCGGCGGTCTGCTCACGGTCGGAAAGTCGCGGTTTGAAAGCGATACCGCAGACCGATACATCATAGCCGGCTCATCGCTCAATACGTCAAATGGGCTGTCCAATGACTTTGTCAACGACATGCGGCGTGACAGCCGGGGCAATAAATGGATACTTCTGTTCCGCGACAGCCTGCTGACGAGGATTGACGGTGTGACCGGAAATCGTTCCGACATCAATATCTTGAAAACAGTGGGGGCGTATCCGACACATATAACCATTACGCCCGACGACAAAATTTGGTGTGGATTTTCAGGCGGGGTTGTCGCATTCGATTCGTCAGGGCGGAAGCTGGGTCAGGCTAATTTTACGAGCGGACAGACTGATGACGGAATTCTGGCAATGGCACATGTCGATGGGGATATATGGGTATCAACAGTGTCTGATATATGGCGGATTGATTCCGATACATTCAATGCAGAGCTATTGCCTTTGCCGCAGAAACACTATACGGCGATTTATGAAGATAGTCTGACCGGCTCAGTGATGTTGGGGGCTACAGACGAAGTGCTTCGCATCAGTTTGGCAAGGCTTGCAGCCATCCATCGCAGTAGCCCTGTCAGGATGCTGCGTGTTGGCGATGAATCTCCTGAGTTGATTTTTTTTGATTCCGTGGCTTCGACTCCTGAAATCAGCATAGCCGCTCTCTCAACGGTCAACATCCGGGTCAGTTCGCTTGACTATTCGCCTGAAGCCATGCGCCGATACGCCTATAAGATACTCAAAAATCAGGCTGATACTGTTGATGGCTGGACACCGCTTCCTGAAGGATCCAACCTCATATCATTGTCGAATCTGTCGATCGGTGTCCATACAGTTGCCGTAAAGGTGATAGGGCCTTCATCGCCTATGGTTTGTTTTAAGGTTGTGGTTGAGGCTCCGTGGTATATTTCATCGCTGGCGATTGTTATATACATATTGATTTTCTGCTGCCTGATTGCCTGGTTTGTCTATTGGTTGCGCCGTCGTAGTCGCAAGAAAATTCAGGCTGCCGACCGTCAGCGGGCTATTGCCGATGCTGAAAATCGCCTCTCGTTTCTCGCAAACATCTCTCATGATCTGAAAACTCCGCTTTCAATGATTGTCGGGCCTTTGAGTGTCATGCGTGAGCAGACCACGGATGCCGTGACGCGCAAGAAAATGGATCTGATGTATGAACACGCTATGAAACTCAATAATCTCATTCACAGGACGGTTGAACTAAACCACATTGACGCTTCGACCGATTCCATTCTCATCATGTCAAAGATTGAGATCGTTGAGTTCTGTTCAAGTATTTTTGAAAGCTATCGGGAGACGCATGCCGACAAAAGTTTTGTGTTTCACGCGCATGTCAGCCGGCTTCTGATCCGCGCCGATGCCGTCAAGCTGGAATCTGTGCTCAACAATCTGCTGTCCAATGCATGTAAATATTCCGGCGAGGGGGCTACAATCAGTTGCAGTGTGGGCTATCGCGAAGGTAAAGCGGAGATAATTGTCTCCGATGATGGCGTAGGGATTCCTGTAAGCGAGCATAAACTAGTGTTTCAGCGCATGTTCCGTTCGGCGCGCACTGCTGATATGCGCGAGGGCACAGGCATTGGACTATATCTGATAAAGAAGTTTCTTGAACTTCATGGCGGCGGCATAGAGTTGTACAGCCGTGAGAACGAAGGATCAACGTTTATCGTGACACTACCGGTTGAGGCCTCCCTTGTCGCAGAATCCAAGGACACAGAGAGAAAGGGTGATGCCGATCGCTCAACCAAGAAAGCCAAGATACTCATTGTGGAGGATAATGCTACGATAGCTTCGTTTATCAGTTCGCTGCTGGAGTCTGACTATGATTGTACGATTGCATCCAATGGACGTTCCGGACTTGCCGTGGCGGCATCGCTGCAACCGGATCTGATAATTGCCGATGAGATGATGCCGGTGATGACCGGACTTGAAATGTGTCGCCGGTTGAAGCAGAATCCGCGCCTGTCCGTGATTCCGGTTATAATGCTGACTGCCAAATCCGACAACAGCACCGAGTCTGAAAGCGTGCACTATGGCATAGATGTATTCATGCGAAAACCGTTTGAGGCTTCGATTCTTCTCGGGCGTGTCGCTCATCTGATTGAGGCGAAGCGTGAGCTGGTGAAGGCGGCACGAAACGAGGCAATGACCGCACCGAAACCGGTCGAAGTTGAGTCTGTCATTGAAAAGCAGTTTGCTCTTGTGACGCGCATAATAGAGGAGAACATATCCGATTCTGATCTTAATGTGAATGCACTTGCCGAGAAGAGCGGTATTGGCACAAAGCAGCTCTATCGCCTGACAAAGAAGCTTGTCGGTGTTTCTCCGGTCGATTATATCCGGCGTATGCGAATACGCAAAGCCGCCATCTTGCTCGAACAGCAGAAGTTCACTGTTTCGGAAATAATGTATATGGTCGGCTTCAAGACACCGTCTTATTTCGCAAAATGTTTTGTGAGCGAATACGGATGCACCCCCAGCCAATATATGCAGAAAAACGGTCGGTAAAGTCTGTATTCCCGATGCTGGACAGACGTTAAACGGCTGATTTTGCATGGTTTTGTGCCGTTTGTCCTAAATGTTACGTGTTTTGTCCGAATTGTTGTCACACAAATAATGTGTGATGACTTACCTTTGCCATATCGACTCGGAATATAGCAATGCCATGAAACTCAACATAGATTAATGCAATTTATAGGTAAAAAAGATTCTGCAGCGATCTACACCCGGCTCGATGAGCGAGAGCCGGGTGTCATGCGGAAGGGTCAGGCATTCATTGTTTTTGAAGACAATAATAAATCATTATATAATTAACCTCAAATTTTACATTTCATGCTAAAACAAGCGATTAAATCCTTAACCCGGAAAACACGCCGGTTGTGGTTGCTCGTTATGGCGATCACTATTGTGTCGGTATCTTCGGCTGCGCAAAGCAGCCGTATGGTGTCCGGAACTGTAGTCGATGAGACCGGAGAGCCGATGATTGGCGTTTCCGTTCAGGCCGTTGGCGATGCGGCAATAGGTCTTGCCACCAATGTGGACGGCGAATTTTCACTCAAAGTGCCGACATCTGTAAAGCAGTTGAGAATTACGTATATCGGCTATAAATCTCAGACAGTCGATATCACTGATGGAGTTCCTTTGACCATCAATCTCGAACCTGACAGTCAGGTGCTTGATGACATCGTTGTGATCGGTTACGGAACGCAGAAGAAAAACGATCTGACCGGTTCAATATCCACTGTCAGTGAAAAAGACTTTAACAAAGGCGTCATCTCCTCGCCCGAAGAACTTGTCAACGGCAAGATCGCCGGCGTGCAGATTGTGAACAGCGGCGGATCGCCTACGGCCGGCTCAACAATCCGTGTCCGTGGTGGCGCATCGCTCAATGCTTCCAACGATCCTCTTATTGTCCTCGATGGAGTGCCTATGGAGGTGGGTGGTTCGATCAGCGGCTCAGGCAATTTCCTCAGCCTGATCAACCCCAATGACATTGAGAGCATGACAATCCTTAAAGATGCTTCGTCAACGGCTATTTACGGTTCGCGTGCCTCAAATGGGGTCATTATCATAACCACCAAAAAGGGCAAGGGCGATGGTGTAAAAGTGTCGTTCCAGACCACCAATTCTCTATCAACCAAGACCAAGACTTCAGATATGCTCTCTACGGAGGAGTTTATCAATATTGTGAATCTCTATGGCAACGACCGTCAGAAATCATTGCTCGGCACGGCGCGTACGGACTGGAATGACGAGATTTATCAGACGGCATTCGGAACGGACAATAATATAAGTGTGTCTGGTCGTGCCCTGTCATGGTTGCCGTTCCGTGTGTCGGGTGGTGCGTACTATCAGGATGGTATATTGAAGACGGACAATGCAAGCCGCTTTACCGGCAATCTCAATCTCAATCCTTCTTTCTTCCGCGATGAACTGCGGTTTAATATCAGCGTGAAAGGTGCCTATTCAAAGAATCGGTTTGCCGACACTGGCGCAATCTGGGGTGGATGTACGTTGAATCCTACCATTCCGGTCTATTCCGGCAATGACTCGTTCGGTGGATATAATGAAGCGATTGACGGCAACGGAATTCCTGTGACCGGAGCTCTTGCCAATGCCGTCGGGCGGCTTGAGCAGTATCATTCAACATCCGATGTCTATCGCGTTATCAGCAATATTGATGCCGATTGGAATATCCGTTGGGTAGAAGGGCTGCGTCTGCATGCCACTGCCGGTTATGATTGGTCGAAAGGTGAAGGACATGTCTATGTGCCGGAAGAAGCTATGTCATATTACACAACCGGCGGACGCGACTATAACTATGGCCCTCAGAAGAACTATAACCGCTTGCTGACAATATATGCCAACTACAACCGTGAATTTGAAGCCATAAAGTCAGACATTGATGTCACATTGGGCTATGATTACCAGTATTGGCGTTATACTACACCGTTCTATGTCATATATAATGCATCGGGTGTTCAGCAGTCAACATCGGCGGCTTCCGACCAACGCCACTCGCTTTTGTCATATTATGGTCGATTGAACTATACTTTCATGGATCGTTATTTGCTGACTGCCACGATGCGTCGTGATGGGTCAAGCCGTTTTTCAAAAGACAACCGTTGGGGTACATTCCCATCAGTAGCTCTTGCATGGCGTGTGTCGAAGGAAAATTTCTTCCAGCCGCTTTCCTCTGTTGTTAATGATATGAAAGTCCGTGTAAGTTACGGTGAGACAGGGCAGCAGGACGGCATAACCAATTATGGCTATATCCCGGTCTATACTCCCGGTCTTGACGGTGCGCAATATCTGTTCGGCGGCAATCCGGTATATACTTATCGTCCGGAGGCCTACAATCCAGATCTGAAATGGGAGACTACAAAGTCATGGAACTATGGCATCGATCTGGCCTTCTTAAGCAACAGGTTCACACTCTCGGTTGACTATTACACACGTAAGACTGAGAATCTTCTTGCTACAGTGCCTGTTCCGGCCGGAACAAACTTTGACAAGCTCATGCTTGAAAACGTAGGCAATGTCGATTCAAAAGGTCTTGAATTATCTGTTACCGGACATTTGATTGACACTGAGGACTGGTCTTGGAACGTGAGCGCAAATGCCGCATGGCAGCAAGTCAGGATCAAGAACCTTACTCTGACTCCCGGCGCGCCCAGCCCTGACACAGAGGTGGGTCCGTGGATAGATGCTTATCAGATGCAGGTATTCTCCACAAACTATGCGCCTTATTCATTTTATCTCTATAAGCAGCTTTACGATGCCGAGACCGGGCGTCCGATTGAAGGACTGTATGCTGATCTTGACGGAGACGGACAGATAACCAACAAAGACCGTTATCATTGTCATTCTCCTGCGCCTGACTGGATTCTTGGTTTATCGACATCGTTACGATATAAGAAATGGACTCTATCCACCTCGCTCCGGGCAAACATAGGCGGATATATTTTCAATGGTATGGCAATGAACACCGGTGCATGGGAAACAATGAGCTATAATGATTATCAGCTCAATAATCTTAACCGCAGTTTTCTCGACACACGCTTTACAAAGCGTCAGTTCCAAAGCGATTATTATCTTGAAAATGCCTCTTTCTTGAAGATGGATAATATTCAGCTTGCCTATGACTTCGGGAAAATCTACAAGAGCCTGGCGCTTCATGTATCGGCTATGGTTCAGAATGTTTTCACGGTGACGAACTATAAAGGCGTTGATCCGGAGACTTCAAACGGTGTGGACACAGCCGTGTATCCGCGTCCGCGTACGTATTCTGTCACTCTTGGACTTAACTTCTAAATTCGGATAAAATGAAAAAATATATAATTCCAGCCATGCTTTTAGGCATGAGCGTTGCACTCGGTTCTTGCACCGATGATCTTGACCAGATGCCTGTGGTTGAGACGACAGCCCCCGATGTGTATTCCGAGGCTTCCAACTACCGCAGCGTGCTTGCAAAGATTTATGCATCATACGTGCTTGCCGGACAGGGGCAGGGCGGAGACAACGGCGATTTGACAACAATCAATGGTCAGGATTTCTCTCGTGGCTATTTTAATCTTCAGGAAGCTGCAACCGATGAGGTTGCAAACACGTGGCTTTCGGGAAACAATCTGTCGGATCTGACATATATAGCCTGGAATGCCAAGGATTCATGGGTGTCGGATTCATACTATTGGCTGTTCTTCAACATAACGCTTTGTAATGAATTCCTGCGCAACTGTTCTGATGGGCATATTTCCGGGTTTTCGGCTGACGAACAGTCTGAGATACGCTCCTATCGGTCGGAGGCTCGCTTCATGAGGGCTTATAGCTATTGGATGATTCTTGACCTTTACCGTAAAGGGCCGAAAGTGGATGAAAACACTCCTGTCACAGGTTTTATTCCTGAAGCCTATGATGGAATTGGGCTGTTTGACTTCATTGAGAGCGAACTGAAGGATTTGACTGAGGAAGGCTCTGATGCGTCTCTTCCGGCGACAAATGAATATGGCCGCGCTTCACGATACACGGCCTACGCTCTGTTGGCGCGCCTTTACCTGAATAGTGCTGTCTATCGCGGCAATGTCGATAACAGATACTACACCGAATGTATTGCGGCATGCAAAAAGATAATAGATAATCCGGCGTTCTATCTCGAACCCGATTATGCCAAGCTGTTTAATGCCGACAATCACAAGCGCACTCATGAGATTCTTTTCTCGATGGTGTGTGATGCAACCACGTCTGTCACATGGGGTGGCGGCACGTATCTTGTGTGTGGCTCTTGCGGAAACTCAAGTTCACAAGATCCGGCTAAGTATGGCCTGACAAATGGCTGGGGCATGTTCCGTGCCCGAGGTGAGCTCGTTGATAAGTTCGGCGATATAAGCGCGACGGCCGACCGTCGCGCGATGTTCTACACCGATGGTCAGGCGCAGTATTTCACCGGTCCGATCGACAATCAGGCCGAAGGATTCTTTTATGAAAAATTCTCCAATCTGACCGATGATGGGGTTGCTGCATCTAATTCAGCTGCCACAGGATGCTCGACCGACTATCCGCTTATCCGCTTGGCCGACATATATCTTATGGCAGCAGAAGCGCAGTTGCGCGGCGGAACCGGCATCACGCGCACAGAGGCTCTCGACCTCGTGAATCTTGTCCGTCTTCGTGGCTATGCCGGTGATGAGAGCGGCAAGATATCCGATTCAGACCTGACACTTGACTTTATTCTGGATGAGCGAGGTCGCGAACTCTATCTTGAATCGGTTCGCCGTACCGACCTTATACGTTTTGGAAAGTTCACATCCGGCTCTTATCTATGGCAATGGAAAGGCGGCATCCTTGAAGGACGCGCCGTCAATGATAAGTATAATATCTATCCTATTCCGGATACTGATCTGACTGCAAATCCCAATCTTACAAATCCGTTATATTAAGCAATGAATATGAAAAAATATAATAAGATTGCGCTGCGGACATTTGCAGCAGCTGTCGTGGGGCTTTCGATATTGTCCTGTGACTCCGATCTTGACAATGTATATGTTCTGCCGTCTGAGGATATGACGCTTGGTGGGGCTTCCGGAGATATTGTCCTGTCTCCGGAAAATCCTCAAGCTTTGGCCATGACTCTCTACTGGAGCGGTGATGGCAGGCTGTCGCTATCCGATCCTGCCGTGCAAGGCCCGATCAACGCAGCGGAGACTGCAATCCAGTTCTCTGCCGATGAGAGTTTCTCATCTCCATTGGAGATACCTGTTGACAAGGGTTCTGCCAGCCGCCAGTTTCTTAGTGAGGAACTCAATGCTCTGTTAGGGCGTATGGGCTATGTCGCTGACCAAAGCGAGCCGCTGTGGATCAGGATAAGCCAATCGCTTTCTCCAAACATAGCCCCGAAATATTCGAATACCGTAAAGGTTATGGTACAGTCTTATCGCATCAGCCTTGTCATCGGACGCGTTCTTGACAAGGACTGGAATGAGACTTCAATGACTCTTGCTTCGCCTGAGGAAAATGGTATATACCGTGGTTTCATGGGTGTCGCAGGATGGTATAATTGGTGGTTCCGCGAAGCTAATGACATCGTTTGGGGTAATCTTGGTGAAGATGGCAAGATATTCTATGCCTCGTCTGCAGACAGCCACTGGAATTTCTGGTTCCCGGAGCCGGCCGGATGTTACTTCACGACGCTGAACACGGTCGAAGGATGGTGGAGTGCGTTGCATATCGACAATCTATCTGTTTCAGGTGATGTTACCGGAGAAATGGTTTTCAATCAAAAGACAAATCAGTGGACCATGCCGGTTAGTTTGCCTGCTGCTGCAAACGTCACGATTAACCTGTCAGGTGCAGCCTCGCTTTATGATATAAATACCACCGACAAAGGCCCGGCAGTCTCCAAGACTGTATGCTTCAGTGGCGATTCTCAGAACTTGACATTCGGTGAGTCGTCAGGCAGTGTGACGGTGCAGCTTCCGGCCGGTGAGACTACGCTGATTCTTGACCTGACAGATCCGCTGAAGTGGACAATCGCACCCGGAGAGGCGGCTGAAGCACCGGAAACGCCAACGCAGTTGTTCTTCTCAGGATTGGTGGACTGGAATGAATTCGAAGATTATCTGACTCTGTATGATGAATCAGGCTTGCGCTATGGCGGGGCTCACTATATCAATTCCGAATGGGGCTACCGTGTGTATCCTGAGCAGGCATGGACTCCCGCTTACAAGGGCGCTGCCGATGCAACCGGACTCAGCGGCTCTCTGGAGCTGGCGCAGTCAGGCAATGACGGAAATGTTCCCGCTCCTGAATCCGGATTATATGTGATGGATTTCAATATGAAAGGTCTGACCTATGAATTGACAAAGATTGAAACCGTTTCGTTTGTCGGGCTGAACGATGACTGGTCGGAACATGTGATGACACAGTCGGCTGACAATGCAGAAGTGTTTACCGGTGAGTTCCAGAAAACGGCCAATACTCCTTGGGGCGTGAAAGTGTTGATCAATGGCAACTGGAGTCTCTTCTTCGGCGGCGGTGGAGAGCAGGGCACTTTGATGCTCGGACACTCCGATTCGACATCCGGATTTGAAGGCGACAATGAATTGGAAATAGGGAAAACCTATATTCTGACCGTTGACTTAGGTAAGCAAACATATTCTTATTCACTCAAATAATCATATTTTCAATGAAAATGACAATGATATTTCCGATAATTGCCTTAGCGGCTTCGATGAGCTTCGGATCATGTTCCGATGCAGAGGATTTTGTGACCAAACAGGATGGCGTCAACCCGCAACCCATTGAAAAAGAGACCGGGTTTGCTCGTGGGGCGGATGTCAGCTGGCTGACGCAGATGGAGGCCGAGGGGCTGAAGTTCTATACTCCCGGCAATGAGCCGCAGGAAATGGAATGTATGCAGCTTCTGCGCGACTTCTGCAATGTGAATTCAATTCGTTTGCGTGTGTGGGTAAATCCAAAGGACGGATGGAACAACGTGGATGATGTTGTGTTGAAAGCGCGTCGGGCCGACCGTCTTGGCATGCGTCTGATGATCGACTTCCATTTTTCGGATACGTGGGCCGATCCCGGCCATCAGGAAATGCCGGAGGCTTGGAAATCGCTCTCGTTTGATCAGCTCAAAGAAGCTGTAGCCGGCCATGTGACAGAGACGCTCAATGCTTTGAAGGCTGTAGGTATCTCTCCGGAATGGGTGCAGATCGGCAATGAAACGACTCCAGGCATGATGCTTCCGGTCGGTTCGCTGGAGGATTCTCCGAAACAGCTGGCAGAGTTGAATAATGCCGGGTATGATGCAGTTAAAGCATTGTGTCCCGAGGCGAAAGTCATCGTGCATCTTGACGGAGGCAATGATCAGGGGCGTTATGACCGCATGTTTGATGCCCTTGAAGCCAATGGAGGCCGATATGACATGATCGGCATGTCGCTATATCCCTACTGGGCGGAACAGTCCGGCGAGACCGGCGGCTGGAGAAAAGTGAT
>CAYTLU010000312.1:0-8717 GCA_964438665.1 uncultured Bacteroides sp. | reverse complement strand
CGATGACGCCTCCCTCGCCCGCTATCAAATCCCATTTGCCCCATCCTCCAATCCCACCGAACCCCTGATCATCATTCCCGCATAAGCGGCCGCTGCCGGCCGCCCCTCCGAAGATTTGCCCAGAAACATCCTCAATCCCAGCCATCTGGTAGGGTCGAGGCATGCCTCGACCGCCCCCCAATCAAAGTCATAATCTTCCCCCTCGGCAGCAATCGCACATTGACATTCTGAAAAGCCAATAGCCCTTTGTCCGGCCTATAATTCCTCCGGAAACTTGCGGTAATATTCCTCCAGCAGATGATGGATGTTGAAATAATATCCGCCCGCCTCCAGTCCGTTGTTGTCGGCAACCGTCAGATATTCGTAATATGGTTCGTCAAAAAGATGGTTTGTGACGGTATATCCCATAGCGTTCAGCAACATGTATTCATGCTGAGGTTCGATGACATACCATGCGTTCTCTTCATCGATGCCTGTGCCGGTGGATACTATCGCCATCAGGATATAATTGAATTTATATTGCCATATTTTGGCCAGAGTCTCCTGGCGTGTCTGCTTCAAGGCCTCGATCAGCATGGCCATTTGTTGCAGGTCAAATGGATTATCCTGTAATGCCAGATTTGCCGACGCTATGACATCCTCACATTCCTCGCGCGTCAGTCTCGTGCGGTTGACCATCGCCGATTCCGCGATATTTGCATTGGAAGATCTGTATGGGTTGTAGTCTTCCTGCAGGAGATATCCCAGATAGAGGTAGCGGTATTTATCCAGTTTCATCAGCGTGTCATTGCGCTCGAATTCCGCCATCAGTCGGGGATAATAGTAGTCCGACGTACGGTCATTTATCGCCTTTTTTATCTGGACAAAATCAGGTTTCTCCCTGCGTATTTTATCGAAATTGGTCTGAGCCGCTGCGGTCAGACCCGCGCATAGGCAAATAAAGAGGGTGATGTAACGGTTCATTGTAGTGACTGGATTAGTAAGATTATATTCATGGCGGTGAGTCCGCAGATGCAGGCGGTGATCACCGTAGGCATGCTTTTGGCGCATACGTAGTTGATGAACTTGGGAAACGGATAGCGGATTTCTTTGCCGCGTGGCGTCCGGCTGAAAGCCAATGCCCCTATAAATGCGCCTGCGGCCGAACCAATGATCATGCCGGCCTGCGAAAGTAGGATTCCGGCAAAAGTCCCCGACAGCGAGGCTCCGGCTATATATCCGAGGCCGATGCGCGACCGGCTGATATGTTGCGGCAGGAGCAGATTGATGGCGTATGCAATGGCGGCCGCTGCGCCCCAGAATGTTACCGACTGCCATGTCGGGACTTTCGCTGATGAAAGCATCAGAAACGCATATGCACACCATGCTGCAAGCGGTGTCCGCTTGTCGGCGCGGAACATCCCCGCTAATGCTGTCAGGGCAGCTGTCGAACTCAATATTATACAGACAATGTTCATTCGGATAAATGTCAGATGATTAATTCGTCGGCTCATCCTTCGGTGCGGATGGCTCTGCACTTGATGGCTTGACGGCATCGGGGTAGGAGATGCGCGAATGATACATTGTGCTGAGGCTTGATGCAAACGATTTCTTTATTGTGCTGATGTCGCGGAACGATATGGGGGAGTCGTTGTGAAGTCCTTCTCTGACCTGTGTGTCGATGATCTTGTCGATCGATGACTCGATAGACTCCGGCGAATGATCTTTCAGAGATCGGGAGGCCGCTTCCACGGCATCCGCCATCATCAGGATGGAGGCTTCCATAGTCTGCGGATTCGGACCGGGATAGGTGAATGGTGCAGGGTCTATCTCCTCATCCGGATGCTGGTTGCAATAGGTGGTGTAGAAATAGCGTGCTGTGCCGCGCCCATGATGTTGAAGGATGAAATCGCGGATGCGGGCCGGCAGTTTCGCTCTTTCGGCTCGTTTAATGCCTTCCGTGACGTGGCCTATGACTACTCTGGAGCTTTGGATCGGCGACAATGCATCATGCGGGTTTATGCCATGCTGGTTTTCTGTAAAGAATGCCGGATTGCTGATTTTCCCTATGTCATGGTATAGTGCGCCGGCTCTGACAAGCTGTACGTTGGCGCCAAGTCGGCTGGCGGCGGCCGCTGCAATATTGCTGACGGCCATTGAATGTTGGAATGTTCCCGGACATTCTTCGGAAAGTTCGCGTAATATAGGATGGTTGATGTCGGAGAGTTCCACGAGTGTCACTCTGGAGATGAATCCGAATGTTTTCTCAACAAGGAAGATGATGACGTAGGCAAATGAAATCAGGGTCGCATTGATGGCAAACGCTCCGAACATTCCGCTCTGGATGCTGCCGAATGAGCCTGTCTGCATCAGCTCCGAACATAGATAGACTATGGAATAGGCCACAAAGATGAAAAGCGCTGCCATCAGGAGTTGTGACCGCTTGGAGAGTTCGCGGATCGAAATCAGCGCAACGAATCCCGCCGCGAATTGCAACAATATGAAATCCCACATGAAATGAGTCATGGCGGCACAGAGCAGAAGGGTCACCACGTAGGTGAAAAACGCCGTGCGCGAATCCAGAAAGACAAGAAGCACTATTGGGATTATGGCGTAGGGAACCATGTAGATGCCCCTGTCGAATGACCCTGAAAGGGCAAAGGCAAACAGGACGAAGGCCGTCACAAATACAGACATCATCAGCACAACGCGGATGTTTGCGAAATAGTCCGGGCGGAAGAAGCGCAGATATGCAAATAGCAGACCGAGCATCACCATTATGATCATCACTGCTCCGATGCCGGAAAAAACCTCCGACCAATCGCTGTTTTGTGACTGTTTGGCCATCTCCTTTTCATAGCTCTGAAGCACTTTGTAGGTGTGGGCTGTCACAACATCGCCGCGCTCAACGATTTTTGTGCCCGGATACACGGTCTCTATCACCGCCTGCGCGCTTTTCTGATATATGTCGAGTGCGCGTTTGTTTTGCAGGCTGTCATAGACTATGTTAGGAAGTATGTTCGGGGAAAATCGTGACACTATGTTGTTGAGTGCCGTATCGTTTTCCAATGCCTCATGCAATCGGGTATGTGCCGATGCAAATGAATAGAACGATGCCGAGGGGGTGGAATCGCTGACGGTTTTTCCGTTTTCATATATCCTGACCGATGTGGGAATCTGACCGCCTTTCGAATCAAACACCCCCACTTTATAAATCTCATTCAGTGCCGACACTATCTGATGGCTCTGCGCTGCCGTGACTTTCGCTTTAGTTCCGCTGATGAGCTGGTCGCGATATTCGTTGATGACCTTGTCGGCGATGGCATTGTCGCGGTAGTAGATCGGTTTGAAGTTGCTTTTTAGCGAGTCCTCGATTGCTTTCTGCTGTTCGGGATCGTTGAATATCGGAATCTCCACGGGTGTGACGATCGCATCGTAGTTCCATAAGCGGCCTTCGCCATACACATACTTCGTGCCTGTGTTTTTGGGTAAGGCAATGAAGATTATGGCAACGGCGGCAATGAACACTACCGTCCTCATCATGGATTTGCGGGATATGTGAAAGAGTTCTTTCATGCTCGTGTATTTCTAGAATATTGCTTTATGACTTTTCATCGGATTGCGTCTGATGGACTATTCTTCCTCTGCAATCTGTTCGTTTCTGACGGCTGACTGCACGCCGGCGGTTTTCTTCAGCTTGCCGCAGAGTTCATTTATGACTGCTGTGTCTCTTACGAGAATGCCGAGACGGCAATGGAACACTTCTTTGTCCGTGTCGATGTGCAGCGAACGGATGTCGATGTTCATCTGGTTTGAGATGAGTTGTGTCAGTTCATGGAGTATGCCGTGACGGTCAACGCCATCTATCAGAATTTCGGCCGGGAAGGTGCGATGCACGGTTTCCCAGCGGGTGGCTACGATTTTCGGACCGTAACTGGCTTTAAGCACCTGCGCGCGCGGACATGTCAAAGAATGGACCTCGACCTGATTGTTGTCATTGACATATCCCATCACGTCATCGCCGGGTATGGGACGACAGCAATCCGAGAACACGAAATTCTGCTCCTTTTCGTTATACACCAGCGAATAGGTCTCTTTCATGTTGATTTTTTCAGGGGTCACTATCCGGGGAGTGGCGGCCTGTGGCTTCGACTTGGATGTACCGATCCTGAATATCTTTTTGAGCAGTCCCGGGGAGGTTTTGGGAGAGTCTTTCAGCACATAGCCGTCAAGCGATATCTCTCCCGCCCCGAGTTTGTAGTAGAATGATTCGCGAGATGTGACATGATAGAATGCCATCATCTTGGTGATAATCTCATTTGTCGATTTAACCTCTGCATCATCGAGGAATTTCTGAAGGGCTTCCCTCCCTTTTTCTACCGTTGGCGCCATCTGGCTTCTTAGCGACTTGCGTAGTCTGGTTCGCGCTTTTGCCGAGGCCAGAAAACTTTCCCATTCAGGTTTGGGCGTCTGTGATTGCGAGGTCAACACTTCCACCTGATCACCGCTGTTCAGCTTGTGCGACAGCGGAACAAGTTTGTGGTTGACTTTTCCGGCAATGCATTTTGACCCTATTTCGGAGTGAAGTGTGAATGCCACATCAAGCACGCTCGATTTCTGGGGTAGCGTCAGCAGTTCGCCTTTTGGTGTGAACACTACGATCTCGGCGGCAAACAGGTTGAGTTTGAGCGTGTCGAGGAAATCAACGGCATTCGGATTCGGGTCGTCAAGAATATCTTTGATGGTGGCAAGCCACGCGTGCAGTTCGGTTTCTTCCTCGCCTTCGCCGACTTTATATTTCCAGTGGGCGGCAAATCCCTTTTCGGCTATCTCGTCCATGCGTCGGGAGCGGATCTGCACTTCGATCCAGTTGCCGTCCGGACCCATGACGGTCAGATGAAGGGCCTGATAGCCGTTGGCTTTGGGCGTGCTGATCCAGTCGCGTGTGCGCTCCGGATGAAGGCGGTAGAGATCGGTTATGGCGGAATATATGTTCCAGGCTATTGTCTTCTCATTGGCCGGGTCGTCACAGTCAAAGATGATGCGCATGGCATAAAGGTCATAGACCTCCTCAAACGGAATATGCTTTGTCTCCATCTTCCGCCATATTGAGTATGCTGATTTGACGCGTGCTTTTGCTTCATAATGAAGCCCCATGCCGTTAAGACGGCTTAGGATCGGGGTCGAGAAATCGGTGTAAACGGCCGTGCGGCAGGCATCCGACTCTGCGATTTGCTCCGATATGCGCTTGTAGGCGGCGGGATGTTCATATTTGAAGCAAAGGTCCTCCAGCTCGCTCTTGATTATGAATAGGCCGAGGCGGTAGGCCAGCGGCGCGTAGATGTAGAGTGTCTCTCCGGCAATCTTATATTGTTTGTTCGGAGCCATTGAGCCCAGCGTCCTCATGTTGTGAAGCCTGTCGGCAATCTTTATCAGCACAACGCGGATATCCTCGCTCATTGTCAGCAGAAGTTTTCTGAAATTTTCTGCTTGTAGAGATGCCTTGTCGCCGAAGATGCCGCCGGAAATCTTTGTCAGACCGCTTACGAGTTCTGCGATTTTTGACCCGAACTGCTGTTCGATGTCCTCAACAGTGTAGTCTGTGTCTTCCACAACATCATGCAGCAGGGCTGCGCAGATGCTCGTTGATCCCAGCCCGATCTCCTGTGATGCTATCTTTGCAACTGCAATCGGATGGAGAATATACGGTTCGCCGGAGCGGCGACGGATGCCTCCGTGGGCTTTTTTGGCAAAACGGAAAGCGCGTTCGATGATCTCAACCTTCTTGCGATGGTTGCTGTTGAGGTATCCGGCTAATACATCCTGGAATTCCGATTCAATCAGACGATCCTCTTCTTCCGCCGACATCTGTTCATAATTCAAGTCCATGACTGCGATGCTAAATGGTTAGACATGTCTCTGTTTAGAAAATACAAAACTACTAATTTTTGAGGAAAATGCCTCAAAAAACATTACTTTTGCAAAAGAAACGAACCGTCACATTAGATAAGTCAGTCGAAAGACTATGGGAAAATATAATTTTGATGAGGAAATCGATCGGCATGGCACGCATGCCATGAAGTATGAATCGCTTAATGAAATGTTTGGCTGCGAGGATCTTACCCCGCTATGGATTGCCGATATGGAATTTCGTGTCTGCCCTGAAATAACAAAGGCTCTGAGCGAAAGGATTGCCCATCCGGTCTATGGATACAGTTGTCCGGGAGAGGGCTACTGGCAGTCGATCGTGTCATGGCTTAAACGCCGGCATGGTTTGAACATAGAACGTGATCAGATTGCATTTGTCCCCGGTGTGGTGAGGGGGATTGCCTATGCGGTCAATTATTTCACTCGCCCGGGCGACAAGATCGTGATTCAGCCTCCGGTCTATCATCCGTTCCGTATCGTTGCCGAGGGAAATGGCCGTGTCGTTGTGGAAAATCCGCTGATAGAGGGTGACGATGAGTGGTTCTACCGCATGGATCTGGAGGGGCTTGAAGATATATTTGCCCATCAGCGTCCTAAACTGATGATTCTGTGTAATCCGCATAATCCTGTCGGGATTCAGTGGGATGCGGAGACGTTGAGAAAGGTTGCTACGCTTGCCCGCCGTTATGGGGTTATTGTCCTTTCGGATGAGATTCATGGTGACCTGATGCTCTACGGCCGCCGTCATGTGCCGTTTGCGTCTGTCAGTGATGATGCCGCCGCCGTGTCTGTTTCTTTCGGCGCGCCCTCGAAAACGTTCAACATCCCCGGACTTGTAAGTTCATGGATGATAGTGCCCCATAAGGGGTTGCGCGAGGGTTTCTTCCATTGGATGGAAGTGAATGAGTTTTCTTCGCCGTTTTTCTCCGCTACGGTGGCCACGGAAGTGGCGTATGATAAAGGCGAGCAATGGCTCAATGAGCTGCTGCCGTATATTGAGAATAATATAGAGACCGTTTGCGATTATGTCGGACGTTATCTGCCTATGTTGAAAGCCGTGCGTCCGCAAGCTTCGTTTCTTGTGTGGCTTGACTGCCGTGCGTTGGGGCTGACACAGCCGGAACTTGAAGCTCTTTTCATCAATAAGGCGCATCTTGCGCTTAACTCCGGCACTATGTTCGGCTCTCAGGGAGAGGGATTCATGCGCATGAATGTTGCCATGCCGCGCGCGAAACTTGTTCAGGCTCTCGATCAGCTGCGTAAGGCAATGGCCGGACGCTGAGGCCTTATCTATTTGGCTACAACCCACTGCGGCTCTTTTCTCTTGGAGAAAGCGGCCTTGAAGATCAGTCCGATAAGTGAATAGGAAAATCCGGAATATCGTCGTGCGCCTTTTGCACAGACCGATATGCATCTCCCGCATGAGATACATTTTGTTGTGTCGGTGTCAAATGGCGTGTCGGCCGGAATTGCATCGACCGGACATTTGGCCACGCACTTTCCGCACTTGATGCAGTCGGCTTCCTTGGCTTTTGGAGATATAGACACACCGGCTGATACTTTGTAAGGTCTGTTGCCTTTGATGAATGGGATGTTGCTGGCATCAAATCCTTTCATTATGGAGGCTTTGCATTCCATCCCAAACCGGACAAGATCCTGTTCATCTGAAAGGTCGGGTCTTGCTTTGGCAACTTTCGGGAATATGGAGTGCTGACCGATAAATGCGCCTGCGCCGGCAATCCGGAAACCCTTGTCATGCAGAATGTCGGTCAGTTCGAGCAGCGCGTCTTCATAGTCGCGATTCCCATATACGGCAATGGCAATGGCAACGGCGTCATTCCCCTTGAGCCGTTCAAAAGCCGATGCGACTTGGCCGGGCAAGCGGCCGCCATAGACAGGGGCAGCCAATACGACAATGTCATTTGACGTAAAGTCCGGAAATGTTGCATTAAAATCATCCGCCAGATTTATAGAAGCAATGGTTTCACACCCGAATCCTTGACAGAACGAAGCAACGCAGCGGCGAGTTGTGTCCGTCGCGCTGAAATAGATAGCATATAAATTCCCCATCTCAATCAATTTTTCCCCCAAAGATAATAATGAAATTTGGGACAGTTAATAGTATTCATGTGTATTTTAAATTGAAATTTCATTTCATGGAATTATTAAATAGATGATGATGCAAAAATCCTCCAACTTCCGTCAGATTCGCTTCGTTGAATATATCCTTTATTCAAAAGCTGTCGCAGTTGCTTATTTACTGCTGCGATTGAAATGCCGGCAGCCGAGGCAAGCCTTTCAATTGTAATATCCGGGTTGTCCTGCATTGATTTCAATAATTTGGGGGTGGACTGACTTCTAAATACAATCTTTTGTCCATCATACCACCATACGTTAGACGAAGTCTCCGACACGAAATCAATATTATATTTCAACTCATCAGTCACGAGCCCTTTGAAATATTTTAGAAAATGTCGGATCTGCTTTATATCTGCATTAGCACCTACAGATGGTGTCGGACCTGTCTCAACGTCACTCTGATGTAAGGCCTCGATATACTCATGCTTATTCCGACTACGCACAACTATCATTGGCCAGTCATGACGGGCGAGGATATAATTAACCATTAGTCTGGCAATTCTGCCATTTCCGTCCTCGAACGGATGGATTCTTATGTACCGATAATGAAACAATGCCGCCAACTCTATCGGCGTATATATTCCCGATTTTTCCGCTTCATTGTACCAATCGATCAGCGAGGTCATTAATGCGGGGGGCTCTTCCGGCGAAGCGTATTCAATACGGCCTCC
>CAYTLU010000311.1:0-11011 GCA_964438665.1 uncultured Bacteroides sp. | reverse complement strand
TGAACGATATTTAGGGTGCAACTATTGGAGCGAGCAAGACTTCACCGTGCCGCAGACGGCCGACTTCAAGTTGCCACGGATCAATATTGTGGAAAATCCGGCATTCCGCTACCGCCAGTCGCAGAACTATGCCCTGGCCACCGACCCCATCTACCGGCTCTGGATGAGGCTTGAAGAGCCGCGTGATGAATTTGCCTCCGGCTATTGGGTTCACACGTTCGACAAGCTCCTGCCATCGGCCATCTACGGCAAAGAGCATCCGGAATACTACGCTTATTTCAACGGCCGGCGACATCCCGGCAAAGCAAGCCAGTGGTGTCTGACCAACGATGATGTCTTTGAAATAGTAGCCGCCCGGATCGATTCCATTTTCAAGGCGAATCCCGGCAAGACGATGATCTCCGTAAGCCAGAACGATGGCAACTACACCAACTGCACGTGTCCGGAGTGTAAGGCGATCGACGACTATGAAGGAGCGTTGTCAGGCAGCGTGATTCATTTTCTCAACCGGCTTGCCGACAGATTCCCTGACAAACAGTTTTCCACTCTGGCATATCTTTACACGATGCATCCGCCAAAGCATGTCAAACCGCGCCCGAATGTCAACATCATGCTGTGTGACATCGACTGCTATCGCGAGGTGCCTCTGCCTGACAATGCCTCGGGTCGCGATTTCCTGTCTGCGCTAAACGGATGGAGCAAGATCTCGGACAATATTTTCGTCTGGGACTACGGCATCAATTTCGACGGGACATCGACGCCGTTTCCCAACTTCCACATCATCAGCCCGAACATCAGGACATTCCGTGACAACAATGTCAAAATGCACTTCTCGCAGATAGCCGGCAATCGCGGCGGCGACATGGCGGAGCTTCGCTCATGGATGATTTCCAAGCTGATGTGGAATCCCGACGCTGATGCTGATTCGCTGATGCGCACGTTTGTCAACGGCTTCTACGGCAAGGCAGCCCCATATATCTACCAATATCTCAAGCTGCAGGAGGGCGCGCTGCTGGGCAGCCGCACGCCGCTGTGGATCTACGATTCACCGGTCACGCACAAAAACGGATTTCTCAACCCGATATTGCGGCGCACCTACAATCAGCTTTTCGATGAGGCCGAATGTGCCGTTGCTGCCGACTCGGCCCTGCTGGCCCGGGTGCAGCGTTCCCGATTGTCATTGCAATACAGCGAACTGGAAATCGAACGCACCTCGCCCGACAAAGATGTCGCAAAGCTGACGGCAATGCTGGACACGTTTGAAAACCGGAGTATCCGTTTCGGCCTCAGAACAGTCAACGAACGCAACAATTCGCCTGTTGACTACTGCCATCTCTACCGCGAGCGTTATCTGCCGAAAGCCAACACGAATCTCGCTGCAGGGGCCAGGGTGACGTTCAGCGCCCCCCTGCCCGCGCCCTATGACAAGATCGGAGCGATCGCCCTGACCGATGGCCTGTTTGGAGGAGCCACCTACAAGGACAGTTGGATCGGATGGGAAGGGATTGACGCATCGATCATCATTGACCTTGGCGAAGAAAAGACCGTCAGAGCCATCGACACCGACTTCCTTCATCAGCTTGGAGCATGGATTCTGCAACCGAAATCGGTCACATACTCTCTCAGCACAGACGGCAAGGACTACACCGGGCAATGGACGCGGCAACTTGCCGACGACTCCGACCCCAAAGTGAAATTCGTCAGCGTCAGATATGATCTTCTCTCGCCGGCAAAAGCCCGCTATATCAAAGTTGACATTGAAGGCACCAAGCAATGCCCCCACTGGCACTACGGCGTCGGCAACCCCTGCTGGTTCTTCCTCGACGAAATCACAATCCTCTAATTCCCCCATTTTATTAATAAACCTAACACAAACATATCGATATGGCAAGAAATAGCAAAGGCGGAGACGGGATGACTCCAACCAATATGGACAAGGCAATGTTGATGTTTAATCTCATCAACATGGGAGTGACGCCCGTTGAATATAAAGATTTCTATGATCACATATCGGCGATAGACCCTTCAGATTTCATAGACGATGACAACGATTTAGATATGACCGAAGACGGAGGATTCGTATTGGAGCCGTTCAGACGCAGACCGGAGCGGTCATCCACGAAACGCAAGCCTATCCCTAATGCTTCAGAAAAGAGTTTGCGATTGAAAATACAGATGCAAGATGTTCAGAAACCGCCGATGTGGCGCGAGATAATAGTGCCGGCCGATTTCAATTTCACACAGCTCCACTATGCAATCCAGGCCGTAACCGGATTGCAGAACTGTCATCTGTGGCAATTCCAACGCAAAGCTTACGATTCGGATTATTCAATAGGCATACCTTACAATTCCAATTCCGGATTTGGGCTGCAGGATGCCACGGATAATTCCGATAAAACTCCGCTCACGGCGTTTCTGGCAAAAAAAGATGACAAGATTGTCTATATCTACGATTTCGGCGATGATTGGATCTTCGATATCAAAGTCTTGGAAGTGATGCCGCGCCAAGGAGAAACGGCCGTAATGGTAAAATGGAAAGGCGATCTGCAGCCGGTAGAAGACTCCGGAGGAATATTCACCTACCTCAATGTGCGAGAGATCATGATGAATGAGAGCCAACTGACAGAAAAGCAAAAAAAGGAAGCTGCAAAGATGCTCGGATTCAGTAAATTCAGTGAAGTTAAAGATTATCTGATCGAGGACTCATTAATCGATCCCGAATATATCGCTGAGATGCTGTCGGAAATATCCAGCCGCTAGCAAAATTTTGTCTGACCCGGATTTTTTCACCTTTGATAATCTTATTTGTCTTTGGTTATTTTTTCACTAATTTTGCGGGTTGAAAACCTGATTGAAAATGAGTGAAAATATAACGATCTTGGGCATCGAGTCATCGTGTGATGACACTTCGGCGGCAGTGATCCGCAATGGTCTGCTGCTCAGCAATGTTATCGCATCTCAAAGCGTCCATGAAGAGTATGGAGGCGTTGTTCCCGAACTGGCCTCGCGTGCCCATCAGCAGAATATAGTGCCTGTGGTGAAAGCTGCGATTGACCGGGCCGGCATCGACAAACGCGACCTTTCGGCCATTGCTTTCACCCGCGGTCCGGGTCTGTTAGGATCATTGTTAGTGGGCACATCGTTTGCCAAAGGGATGTCGCTCGGACTGAGGATTCCGTTGGTTGATGTCAACCACCTCCACGGCCATGTGCTGTCGCATTTTATTCGCCGCAAAGAAGATGACACCGTACCGGAATATCCGTTTCTGACACTCCTCATCTCGGGAGGAAACAGCCAGCTCATTCTGGTGCGCAACTACAATGATATGGAAATCCTCGGCGCTACAATTGACGATGCCGCGGGTGAGGCTTTCGACAAATGCGCCAAAGTCATGGGGCTTCCATATCCCGGCGGCCCTCACATCGATCGGCTTGCGCAGGAGGGCGATCCAAAGCGTTTCCGGTTTGCAAAGCCACATATCCCGAATCTCGATTACAGTTTTTCGGGTCTGAAAACGTCATTTCTCTACACGCTGCGCGATGAAGTCAAAGCCGATCCGGATTTTATTGATAAGAACCGTGCCGACCTCGCCGCATCGCTCCAGCGAACAATCATCGAAATATTGATTGACAAGCTCGATAAGGCCGTGCGGCAGACTAAGGTCAGGACGGTGGCCATCGGGGGCGGCGTATCGGCAAATTCCGGTGTTCGCCAAGCCGTGGCTGACTACTGCGCCGCCCACGGACTGACGGCATTGATTCCGGAGCGGTCATTCACCACCGACAACGCCGCAATGGTGGCTATTGCCGGATATTTCAAATATCTTGATAAACGGTTCTGCGGCTACAACGAGGTGCCATTCGCACGTGTAACCGTCTAATCTTATGAATTATGGACATATCAATTATTGCAATCGGCGATGAACTGCTTTTAGGGCAGGTCACCGACACAAATAGCGGATTCATCGCACGCCACATCGCTCCGGCGGGATGGCAGGTAAAGGATGTTCAGGTTGTGGCCGATGATGCGAATGCTATCACATCGGCCATTGACCGCGCTTTTGAGCGGGTTGATATAATTATCACCACAGGAGGGTTAGGCCCGACAAAAGACGACATAACCAAAGAAGCGTTGCGATCCTACTTCGGAGGAGAAATGCAATTCCACAACGATGTGCTTGAGAATGTCAAAACGATATTCCGAAAACGCGGTCTGACGCTCAATGCTCTGACAGAGAGCCAGGCCGTGGTTCCATCTTCGGCACGTGTCATCCTGAATCGCGTCGGGACTGCGCCTATAATGTGGTTTGAAGACACCGCACGCCAACGCGTACTGATTGCCATGCCCGGAGTTCCGTTTGAAATGCAGGAAATGTTTACTACGGAAGTGTTTCCACAGCTTTTGGCTAAATACCATTCATCGGAAGCCATGATCCACCGCACAATTATTGTGGAGGGCATCTCTGAATCGGCATTGGCGGAAACGCTGGCGGATTTCGAGAAGTCACTGCCTGAATATTTCCATTTGGCATATCTGCCGACTCCCGGCTTCATCCGCCTGCGGCTTGACGGTCATCACGGCGATGCTGACCGTCTTGGCAAGGAATCCGCCCTACTGACCGACCGTCTCATAGCCCTATGCGGAGACCATTTTTTATATGACGGAGACTGCACCCCAGCCGGCATCCTGCTTGAAAGGCTCATATCCGAAACCCGAACCATTGCCACTGCCGAAAGCTGCACCGGAGGCAACATAGCCCATCTCATAACCCTGATTCCGGGCAGTTCGGCGGCAATGCGCGGAGGAGTCGTGGCTTACAGCAACAGCGTGAAAACAGATCTGCTCGGCGTAAAGCCTGACGATATTGAAGCCCTCGGTGCTGTCAGCATTCCGGTCGTAGAGCAGATGGCACGCGGCGCACAGACCGCCACCGGAGCTGACCTTGCAATAGCCACCAGCGGCATCGCCGGACCGGGCGGAGGTTCAGAAGAAAAGCCTGTCGGGACGGTATGCATTGCTGTTGCCTATGCCGGGCAGACGGTCAGCCGCACATTCCGGTTTCCCGGTTCGCGTGACCGTGTGATCGACCGCGCTTCCACCACAGCCATCATCATGGCCATCCGTGCTTTGCAATCAAATCAATGACCTATTGCACGGAGTTGGAATATTTCGTATTTTTGTGATAAATTTATATCGTGAATGAACTACGCTATAATTTCAGGCAGAGTAATGAAAAAAACAGTATTATTCCGGTTGGCTTGTATCGTGCTGCTTTGGTTGGCGTTATGCTATCTGGTTGCAGTAAGCCCGACGCTGCCGTTCATGAAAGCGTTTGTCATAATAGCCTCCGGCATTATTGTTTTTGTCCCTCTCTATAAAAAACATATACGGAAATGACGTCCCGGAACAACCATAATGAAAGCATTCTGACACCTCCGGCCGACATGACCGAACAGCCTCTTGACAGACAACGCTACCCTCTGCTGTCAGATATCGATTCCCCGGCCGACCTGAGGCGGCTGCAACCGGAACAGCTGCCAAGCGTGTGTGCTGAAATACGCGATTTTCTGATTCAATCACTTTCATCCAATCCCGGCCATTTCGCATCTAGCATGGGATCGGTGGAATTGACAGTTGCGTTGCATTACGTATTCAACACGCCCTATGACCGGATCGTCTGGGATGTAGGCCATCAGGCCTATGGTCACAAACTGCTGACAGGACGCGCCAAGCGATTCCACACGAACCGTAAATTCGGAGGGCTGTCAGGATTTCCGAATCCGCAAGAAAGCGAATATGACACATTCGCGGCCGGACACGCATCCAACGCTATATCGGCAGCTCTCGGCATGTCGGTGGCAACCGAACTCAACGGCGACAAGCCTCAGCGCAACGTTGTGGCCGTAATCGGCGATGCGTCAATCAGCGGCGGGCTGGCGTTCGAGGGTATCAATAATGCTGCCAATTCGGCCAACAATCTGCTTATCATCCTCAATGACAATGACATGTCGATTGACCGTAATGTCGGTTCGCTCAACTCCCATCTGGCTCATCTGACCACATCGAAAGCATATAACAACCTGCGCTACCGCACCTATAAGTCGCTGAAAAAGATAGGACTGTTCCACGACAAGAATCGCGGACGCGTCATGCGGTTCAACAATTCGTTAAAATCATTCTTCACCAAAGAGCAGAATATTTTCGAAGGGCTTAACATACGGTATTTCGGACCGTTTGACGGACACGACCTTCCACGCATCATCCGCGTGCTTAATGACATCAAGGATATGTCGGGGCCACGTCTGCTACATCTTCGGACCATCAAAGGGAAAGGCTACCGGCCGGCTGAAGAAGACCCGGCTGTCTGGCATGCGCCCGGTCGCTTCAACCCGCAGACCGGCGAACGGCTGACAGAAAACAACGAAAACCGACCGCCGAAATATCAGGACGTGTTCGGCGAAACGCTTGTCGAACTCGCCAAAAACAATCCTGACATTGTTGGGATCACAGCCGCTATGCTCTCAGGCACGTCCGTGAGCAAGCTTCAGGAAGCTATGCCCGAACGGACATTCGATGTCGGCATATCGGAAGGTCATGCCGTGACTTTTGCCGGAGGTCTTGCAAAAGAGGGCAAACGTCCGTTCGTGGCCATCTACTCATCATTCCTTCAACGCGCCTATGACCATATCATCCATGACGTAGCGCTGCAGTCGCTTCCGGTGGTGTTCGCAATAGACCGTGCAGGGCTTGTCGGCGAAGATGGATCTACTCACCACGGCGCTCTCGACTTCAACTATTTGAGCGGCATACCCGGCCTGACAATTGCCGCGCCACGCAATGAAATTTATTTGCGCCATCTTCTTTTCACCGCACAGCTCCCTTCGCTTGGCGGACCGATGGCGATACGCTATCCGCGTGGGGCCGGACAGATCATCGACTGGCGAAAGCCCATGAAAGAACTTCCCATTGGCCGTGGAGAAAAAATATCGGATGGCTCTGATGTTGCCGTTCTGACGATCGGGCCGATTGCTTCAGAAGCGTGCAAAGCCATTGAAAAAGCACGCGCCGAAGGTATCTCTGCAGCTCTCTATGACATGATTTTCCTGAAACCTATCGATGCCGACATCCTCAGAGAAGTTGCCGAATCCGGCATGCCGATTGTGACCGTTGAAGACGCATCAGTCAAAGGCGGTCTCGGTTCGGCCGTTATCGAATGGCTCAATGACAACGGATTCCACAACCCTGTTAGACGTATCGGCATCCCCGACAAATTCATCTCACAAGGGACAGTGGCTCAACTGCGCCACATGTGCGGAATGGATAGCGAAGCTATATTTAACGCAATTATAGAATCAACACATACCATAAAATGAAGATCGTTATTGCCGGAGCTGGCGAAGTAGGAACGCACCTTGCAAGATTGCTTTCGCACGAGAATCAGGACATTATCCTGATAGACACCGACAGGGAAAAACTCTCCGTAATGGATGCGACATGCAATCTGCTGACCCACTGCGGTTCTCCTATCTCTTTCGATGTGCTGCGCGACTGCCATGTCAGCAAATGTGATCTTTTCATCGCCGTCACACCGGAAGAGACCACCAACGTGGTTGCTTGCTCTATGGCAAAACACCTGGGAGCAAAGAAAACCGTGGCGCGCATAGACAACTATGAGTTTATGCATGACCGCAACATCGATTTCTTCAAGATGCAAGGCATCGATGTGATGATCTATCCGGAATATCTCGCCGCTCGGGAGATTCTGAAA
Organism: uncultured Bacteroides sp.; assembly: GCA_964438665.1. GTDB lineage: Bacteria > Bacteroidota > Bacteroidia > Bacteroidales > Muribaculaceae > Paramuribaculum. The sequence goes on along the minus strand of CAYTLU010000311.1, from coordinate 3,243 downwards.
GCCCTTGAACGCAACTGGGTCAGAAACTGGTTTGAGATCCACGAAGGCCAGTTGATAGTTGTCGGCGTAAAAATACGCGAAGGCGCCCCTTTGGTCGATACGCAGCTACGCGATCTGCCATCCATGAGCCGGGAATTCCATATCTCGGCCATCAAACGCCATCACGAAACCATCATTCCGCGAGGCGATGACTATCTGCGTGCAAACGATATTATCTACGTGACCACAACAGCCAATGGGGTTGATGACCTGCGCAGACTCTGCGGAAAGACTGTAGTTGACATTCGCAAAGTGCTGATAATGGGCGGGAGCAGAATTGCGATCCGGCTGATAGCACTTGCCGGAGACCGCTACCGCTTCCGGATCATCGAGATGGATCGCGACCGCTGCACCTACCTGACCGAAGTCTGCCCGGAAACCACCGTGATACACGGCGATGGGAAAGACATCGATGTGCTCCGCGAGGAAGGCATTGCAGATATGGATGCGTTCATCGCCTTGACAGACCGCTCGGAAACCAACATCCTGACTGCTCTTACATCCAAAGAATACGGCATCAGGAAAACGATTGCGGAAGTTGAGGACCTGCAATACATAGCCGAAGCTGAAAACCTGAACATAGGCACAACAATCAACAAAAAGCTGCTTGCATCGTCAAAAATCTTCCAGATGCTTCTTGATGACGACACCGATTCTTCGAAATTCATGGCGCTCGCCGATGCCGATGTCATTGAAATCGAAGTCAAACCGAAAGCCAAAGTCACCAAAGCGCTTGTCAAAGACCTCTCGCTTTCCCGCGATATGACAATAGCCGGTCTGATCCGCGATGGAAAAGGGATGCTTGTTGGTGGCAACACTCAGATCATGCCCGGCGACCGCGTTGTGGTGTTCTGTCTTTCAGGCGTAATACATAAAATAGAGCGTTTGTTTAACTAACCCGCATCTGTCAAATCCAATGACTCACCACATCAGAAATATAAATTACAGCATCGTGTTCCGCGTGATTGGCTGGCTTTTGATGATCGAAGCCGGGTTCATGCTGATTCCGCTTGCCGCGGCTTTTATTTTCGGAGAAGCTGATGTGTGGACCTTCGGAATAACAGCTGCCGTAACCGCCCTGAGCGGTGTTGCCCTGACATTCGGCATCCGATCAAAACGCCGCGATATGGGAAAACACGAAGGATTCCTGCTGACGGCCCTCGTCTGGGTGATCTTTTCCATTTTCGGCATGCTGCCGTTCATGATATGCAAAGAGCGCATCGACATCAGCTCAGCTTTCTTTGAGGCCATGTCGGGATTCACCACAACAGGTTGCTCCGTGCTTGAATCCGTTGACACATTTTCTCATTCCATAAACCTCTGGCGCGCCCTGATGCAATGGATCGGCGGCATGGGAATAATCCTGTTCACTCTTGCCATTATCCCGATGCTCAACCATTCAGGCGGCATGCAGATGTTCAATGCTGAAGTGACCGGAATAACCCACGACAAGCTCCGCCCGCGCATAAGCCAGACAGCCAAAAGTCTGTGGGGCATCTACATAATTCTGACGGCCGTGCTCATCGGACTGCTGTGGATAGGCCCGATGAATCTGCTCGACAGCATCTGCTACGCTTTCTCAGCCATGTCAACCGGAGGATTCTCCCCCCATGCCGACAGCCTTGCGCACTATGATTCCACATACGCCACCATTGTTGTCACCATATTCATGTTTCTTGGCGGAACCAGTTTCGCTTTGATCTACAAGACGCTTCAAGGCGATCGCAAAGCTCTGCGCAACAATGATGTGTTCCGCGTTTATGTAGGCATGATAGCCACTTTCTATATCGCTTTTGTGATCACTATCATCGCCAACGGACAAGTGAATGACTGGCGTGATGTCACGATTTTTCCGCTCTTTCAGATCATATCGACAATTACATCGACCGGGCTTTCTGTGTGCAATTTCGAATCATGGGGGCCTTTTATTCTTGCCCTGACATTCATTCTTATGTTCTCAGGAGCCTGCGCAGGTTCCACTAGCGGCGGAGCAAAAATCGACCGCCTGCTTTTTCTCTTCAAGAACTGCGGCAACGAACTCTATCGGTGCATACACCCCAATACAATAACCAGCGTCCGCGTCAACCATAAAGTCATTGCCCCTGACATCGTGATGAAGGTTGTGGCTTTCCTGTGTATCTATGTAATGGTCATTATGGCGGGAGGCATAATACTGACAGCCTTTGGAATTCCGCTGATTGATGCTTTCTTTTCGGCATTCTCCTGCGTCAGCAACACCGGTCTCGGAGCCGGCATCACCGGATATGGCGGAAGTTTCGAAATTATACCCACCGGAGGCAAATGGGTGCTCTCCATGCTGATGCTGATTGGACGTCTGGAACTGTTCACAGTCCTGATCCTATTCACTCGCGGCTTTTGGCGAAAATAAAAACATATATTCATCTCATTTACACACTTCTATGCAACAACAAATAAAACATCGGCGTCTTCACGCCTTCTACGAAAGCAACACTCTTGCCACACTCGTCATCATAATTGACGTATGTCTGCTTCTCCCGGGATCGTTCCCCCGCATATTCATCCCGATGATGGTCATAGGTGGCGCAGCATTCATCTGTGGCATAGCATATTCCATGTGGCTTTGGATAAAAAAGCCCGCCACAATAAAGATTAACCAATGGATGTCAAACATATCCATGTGGATTACTCTTTATTATATATTCTATGCCGCCATGAGTCCGGAATCCATTTGGTGGAGCATCATCCCCGCCGCCTGTGGAATACTTGCCTTGCTATTCAATATCATACGTCCCAAATCCACCACATTCACAATCTAACCCGCCCCCACACCAACGGCAATGGCCGCTCCGCATTTCTCTGCTCCCCATTGCGTTGCAGAGAAAAATATTTCTGCTCTGTCTTTCAACTGCATTTCTCATAAATTGCAGTTGTTTTGAAAGCAAAGATTTTATGCAACAGCAAAATTTTGAACAGAAAAAATATGCACAACATGTTTTAGTGTTCAAAAAATAGCTATATTTGCCCTATGAAAAATCCATTGGAACAGCTAGGCAACACACCGGTATCCCAAAGAACTGGATATATGGTCGAATGATTATTTTGTGCAGTTGGCTGATATGATGCAGATTGATTCCTAGTCCTCGGTCAAATGGAATCAGCCTTGACACCCTCCTCCTCAAACTCTTAAGAAAGGCTACAAAGCCACCTTTTGCTGTGAATAAT
>CAYTLU010000310.1:0-2923 GCA_964438665.1 uncultured Bacteroides sp. | reverse complement strand
CTCTGTTTTTAGAGATGTATTCCTCCTCGAATGATACCATTCGCTGCGTAGCGACCTTCTCGACTTCCGAGCGATAGCGCATAAGCTCTTGTCTGATGAACTTTTCGTAGTCTTCGATTCTCATAACTCTTCGGTTTTGCTCTCCGAGTGCAAAGTTGAAGAGTTGAAAAATAAGAAATACCACACTCCATTAGTGGTATGTGGCAACAATGTTTACAAAATACTGATATGCAAACTACTACAAATCCATCTTTTTTGTTTGGGCAGCAATAAGATGCTCCAAGAAAGGCGTCTTACGCGTCTTGCGCATCATAATCCGCCTGCGCATTTCATAGCAATCATTAAACTCGATATTGAGCATATACTCGAATGCGTGTACAATATCAACGAAGGAGGCTTTCGAGCCATCATCATAGACGCAAATGTCCACCAACTCAATGGCAGATATAAGCTCCATGATGCTTGAAAAAGTAACGCCCTCTGATAGATGGATTTTAGAAACGGGAAGAGAGGTGGGTTGAAGAGGTGTGAAGAGTTCGGGAAAGGTCAGGCGTTTCTCGTTCTGGGCGATGCAGGTGCGGAGATTGGCTCTCGCCCGCTTGATGAGCGTGCGGAGGTGTTCATTTTTTTTTGCCGCACACCACGCTCTCCAACTGCGCCAGCAGGTCGTTTAGAATGTAGTCGATAGCGAGATAACCTTGGTCGCTCATCAATACACCGAGTACATCATTTTGAAACTTATAGAACTCGGCATTTAGTTCCTCATTTGACATCTGGCAAGATGTGCCGGCTGCTACCACTTCCATAAAGCGGCTCTTAAAGTTTGTCTTCATAATCGCTTGAAATTTGGTAAGTAAATTTGAAACTTTGAAACAAAAAAGCCCATCCTGCATAGCGCAAGACGGGCTGTATGATTGTTATTTTTTTGAGTTCTCGATAAGTTACTGCGGCAGTAACTATTAGTAAGTGTAATATTTTCAGTGTAAAGGTAATAACTTTTTTGAGAATCACACCTATATTAAGGGAATTTTGTGTATCTTCGTGCAATTGTAGGTGTGCATTTATGATGTAACGTCTATCAAACAATAAGCAGAGAGTAATAAAAATTCAGTATAATGGCAAAGAAGGCTACCAAGAAGGTTGAGAATAAGCTCAATCTGGAATCAATACTTTACAACTGTCGCGAGTATCTGCGAAGTAATGCAACTCTTAATGACAAGCGCGATTTGCTGCTCACACTCGTATTCTTGCGCTTTATTGGCGAGAAGTTTGAGGATGCGCAAATCGAAATGCGTAATGAGTGTATCAAGAATGGCATCGAAGATGAAACTATTATTGAGGCATTCCTTAACAGCCCTTCTCGCTATCAGAATGTAGCCTATGTTCCCGAAAAGGCTCGTTGGGACAAGTTGCGAGATGTCGCAGCCACGAAGCTCAATACTGCGTTGGATGATGCGCTACAAGCCATCGATGAAAGTGGCGAAGCACTCAAGGGTTGTGTTCGTTTGGGTTTATTCTCATCTATTAACCTCGAAGCAAATGTAATTAAGAAAGTTGTTGACGAGGTTAACAAAATTTCGCACAAGGTCTTTGGCGAGGAAAGAGACTTGATTGGTCGAGTTTATGAGTACTTCTTGAAGTCGTTTGCTGTGAATGCAACCAAGGAGGATGGTGAGTTTTACACCCCACACGATATCGTAGAGTTGATAGCGGCCTTTATTGAGCCATTCGATGGCACGCTCTACGATCCTTGCTGTGGCTCGGGTGGTATGTTTGTGCAGTGTGCAAAGTATGTTGAAGCGAAACAGGGGGACATCAAATCCGTAAATGTTTATGGACAGGAGAAAGAGCCCGCCACCTATCGTCTTGCAAAAATGAACTTGGCTGTTCGCGGTATATCACACCATCTGGGCGAAGGTCATGCATCGACCTTTACCCACGATATGCACAAGGGGTTAGTTTTTGACTATATTATGGCTAACCCACCTTTCAATTTGAAAAAGTGGTATGACACTTCATTGAGCAGTGATGCTCGTTGGGCAGACTACGCATTGCCACCCGAGAGTAATGCCAACTACGCTTGGATTTTGCATATGCTATCCAAGCTGAAGGCTGGCAAGGGAGTCGCAGGCTTCTTGCTTGCCAATGGTGCATTGGGTGATAGTGATGCTGCGGAGATTCGCAAGAAACTTATCGAGAATGATAAGGTCGAGGCTATTATCGTTTTACCTCGTGAGCTGTTCTACACTACCGACATATCTGTAACACTCTGGATTCTCAACCAGAACAAGAAGGGCGGTATGTGGCACGGTCGCCAGCAGCGCAATCGTGAGCGCGAGATTCTATTCATGGACTTGCGCCAATGGACCGAGAATGCCGTTAAGGGCGAGCAGAAGAAGAAGGTGGAACTGAAAGCCGACCAAGTGGAGCGTGCGAGGAATATCTATTTCAAGTGGCAGGCAGAGGGAACAGATGGCGCAAACTATGCAGAGCCGGAACTCTATCGCTCCGTTGGATTTGATGAGTTGGAGGCTAACGGTTTCTCACTTGTGCCGAGCCGCTATATTGAGTTTGTTGATCGCGATCAAAACATCGACTACCATCAGGTACTTACCGAAACCGCAACAACCGTATCTGATCTTTTGAAGCGCCAGAAAAAGAATGATGAAACCTTGCGCAATGCGCTTAAACAGTTAGGCTATGAGTGCGAATGACCAGATAATTATCTATCAGACAGCCGATGGACAGACTCAAATTGATGTCCGTATGGAGAATGAAACTGTTTGGCTGAGTGCCAATCAGATGGCGGTCTTATTTGATAGAGACGAAAAAACCATACGAAAACACGTCAACAATGTTTTCTCGGACTGCGAGGTGGATAAAGAAAGCAACACGCATTTTTTGCGTCTTGCTCATTCGGATA
>CAYTLU010000309.1:0-2894 GCA_964438665.1 uncultured Bacteroides sp. | reverse complement strand
AGCTTTGCAAGTTCGGCATCAACATCGATATTGTCAGCCAGCGGAACGTTGATCTCGATTGTGCCGACCATGAAGGTGGCGGCTGACGGATCTTTTTCAGCATTATGGTTGATTGCTGCGGCATTGGTCAGTTTGGCTATGACAATATCCTGAGATTTGTCCCAAGAACCGATAACATTAACCTTGATGGCATCCTTGTAAGGAATATTCTTGACAGCACGAACATTACGCAGTCCGTTGACCACTTCTTTGACATGCTCAATCATGGCAAGGACTTCCGCATCAATTGTCATGGCTTTTGGCGTTGGAGCATACATAATCGATTCTCCATCGTGGCGTTCAGCTATGTGTTGCCAAAGTTCTTCAGTGATAAAAGGCATGAACGGATGAAGCAGACGCAGCAGCGAATCGAAGAATTCAAGAGTTGCATCCAGCGTCTTTGCATCGATGGGCGATCCATAGGCCGGTTTCACCATTTCAAGATACCATGCTGAAAATTCGTCCCAGAACAGACGGTAGATTTCTTTCAGGGCTTCCGAAATGCGGAATTTCGACATCAGATCGTTGATCTCGGCAATTGACTGTGACAGTTTGGACTCGAACCAACGGCATGCTATTGCCGATGATTCCGGCTGTGCGATTTCGCTATCTACTTCCCATCCTTTGACAAGACGGAATGCATTCCAGATCTTATTGGAGAAATTACGGCCTGTCTCACACAGCTTTTTATCAAAGAATATATCGTTTCCGGCAGGAGCGGAGAGCATGATGCCTACGCGTACGCCATCGGCACCGTAGGTTGCGATCAGATCAAGCGGATCGGGCGAGTTGCCTAGCTGTTTTGACATTTTACGCCCGATTTCATCTCGAACAATTCCGGTGAAATATACATGGTTGAACGGTTGTTTGCCCATGAATTCATAGCCGGCCATGATCATGCGCGCAACCCAGAAGAAGATTATGTCCGGAGCGGTTACCAGATCGCTGGTCGGATAATAATATTTAATTTCCTCATTGTCCGGTTCGAGGATGCCGTTGAACAATGATACCGGCCATAGCCATGATGAAAACCAAGTGTCAAACGAGTCCTCATCCTGACGTAGATCCGAAGCCTTGATTGCCGGATCTATCTCTTTTGCCAGAGTCAGGGCTTCTTCAGCCGATTCTGCAACCACAAACTGTCCGTCGGGCAGGTAATATGCCGGAATGCGGTGTCCCCACCAAAGCTGGCGTGAGATGCACCAGTCTTTGATCTCTGTCATCCAATGACTATATGTGTTCTTGAATTTCTCAGGAATAAACTTTATCGTATTGTTCATGACAGCTTCCAAGGCCGGATTGGCGAGACCGTCCATTTTGAGAAACCATTGGTCGGACAGACGTGGTTCTGTCACGGTGTCGGCGTTTCGCTCCGAATATCCTACCTTATTTTCGTAGTTCTCTACTTTTTCAATAAGTCCGGCAGCTTCAAGATCTTTTGCAATCTGTTCGCGTACGGCAAAGCGGTCCATTCCGACATACATTCCGGCGGCTTCGCTTATCGTGGCGTTGTCGTTGAATATGTCAATGCTTTCAAGATTGTGCTTCTGGCCTAGCATATAGTCGTTCATGTCGTGGGCCGGAGTCACTTTCAGGCATCCTGTACCGAACTCAATATCGACATATTCATCTTCGATTACCGGAATCTCTCGTCCGACCAGCGGAACTATAACGCGTTTTCCGCGCAGATGCTGATTCTTCGGGTCGTTCGGGTTGATACACATAGCCGTATCGCCCATGATTGTCTCGGGGCGTGTGGTAGCGACAATGGCATAGCCTTCCTCGCCGACAATTTTGTAACGGAGATAATACAGTTTGCTGTGTTCCTCTTTGTAGATAACTTCTATATCCGATAGCGCGGTTTGGGCTTTAGGATCCCAGTTGACCATGCGCTTGCCGCGATAGATAAGCCCTTTGCGATAGAGATCAACAAACACACGGATCACACTGCGCGAACGGATGTCGTCCATTGTGAAAGCCGTACGTTCCCAGTCGCATGATGCGCCGAGTTTTTTCAGCTGGTCAAGGATAATGCCTCCATATTTGTGAGTCCAGTCCCAGGCATGTTTGAGAAATTCTTCACGAGAAAGGTCGCTTTTTTTGATTCCTTGCTCAGCCAGTTTCGCAACAACCTTGGCTTCGGTTGCGATTGCGGCATGGTCTGTCCCCGGCACCCAGAGTGCGTTTTTTCCGTCCATTCGTGCGCGGCGCACCAGAATGTCTTGAATCGTATTGTTAAGCATGTGCCCCATGTGTAGCACTCCGGTGACGTTTGGCGGCGGGATTACGATGCAATAAGGCTCGCGAGAGTCCGGTGTGCTGTGAAACAGATTATGTTTCATCCAGTAGGAATACCATTTATCCTCCACATCGGCAGGATTATATTTGGGGGCTAGCTCATTCATGATAGGTCTATTGTCTAAATTTGAGTTGTGAGATTCATTTTAGACTGCAAAATTACGCTTTTTCCTGATAATATACAATCAATGAGCCGCCAATGATATGAATGCTTTTTGAGGTGTGTGATTTGGCACAGGGTTTCGGTTAGAATGAGAATTGCGCTACTGCGCCAAAGCGTTTTGCCCATCGCGATTCGCCGTTGAAATTCTTGCGTTTGCCAAAATCAAACTCAGCTCCGATCTGTATGCGTGGTGTCGGATTCCAGAACACATTGATGTCGCCGCAAAGTCCGTAGCGGTATTCTGTCGGCGCAACCGCATATTCGGGGAGGAAGCGGGTTTGACTGAAAGATGTGCTGACAAACAGATTAGGACAGATGTTGTATTGCAGTCCAAGACACCATCCGAAGGATGCCGGTGCATACAGTTCGCCTGAAATGCCCGGATGAGGAATCA
>CAYTLU010000308.1:0-8453 GCA_964438665.1 uncultured Bacteroides sp. | reverse complement strand
ACTTGTTGAGGCGCGGCGTGCTGCCGAAGCCGGGGAAGTGCCGGTTGGGGCTGTTGTGGTGACGCATGGGCGAGTAGTGGGGCGCGGCCATAATCTGACGGAGACGCTTGGCGATGTTACCGCCCATGCCGAAATCCAGGCTATCACGGCAGCCGCTCAGACGCTGGGCGGCAAATATCTTCCGGAATGCACACTTTATGTGACGGTGGAGCCGTGTCTGATGTGCGGTGGCGCAATCGGCTGGAGCCAGCTGGGGCGGTTGGTGTATGGGGCTGCGGATCAAAAGCGTGGCTGCTCGACATTTACGGATCGCGCCTATCACCCCCGGACGGAAGTGACCGGCGGCGTGCTTGCCGAAGAATGTTCCTCCCTGATGCGCGAATTCTTTGCCCGCCGCCGCTGAATGCGATGCCGGACGGTGGTTGCTAAGCGCGAAAAATCGCGTTTTGCTTGGATGAGTGGAATATATTGTATAACTTTGCACTGTTTTTTGTCAACATGCGTCAATATCAGGTTTTGGGTAAGTTTACTGAATATAAGATCCCTTTGATGAGCATGCCCGAGGGCGAACATCGTTATGATTTTCATCTGGACAGGCAGTTCTTTGCCAATATGGAGAACGCCGATATCTGTGATGCGGATCTGGGTGTGACACTGACGGTTGTGCATAAGGGGGATCTGTACAATTTCAGTTTCAAGATCGAAGGAACGATCACACTGATATGCGATCGTTGTCTCGATTCTCTGATCTGGCCGGTTGACACCTATTATAATATAGGCGTGAAATATGGCGACAGCTACAATGATGAGTCGGACGATTTGCTGATAATTCCATCATCAGATGCGTATCTGAATGTGGCCTACATGATTCACGATACAGTTGCGCTGACCATCCCGATCAAGCATGTGCATCCGGCCGGCAAGTGCAACCGTCAGATGAGCGCCGTGTTGGAAAAGCATTGTGCGTTCACTTCCGATGATGATTTCGAATCGGAAGGATCGTTTGCCGACGAACCGGACAACGGCTCGGAAAGCGGCTCATCGCCGACAGATCCGCGCTGGGACGCTCTGAGGAACTTCGCTCCGGAAAGTTCCGAAGAGAATTGAACAAAGACAGTTAACATAGAACAATATAAAACATAAATAACTAAAACAATGGCACATCCCAAACGAAAACAATCGAAGACCCGCACAGCAAAGCGTAGAACTCACGACAAAGCTGTTGCTCCTACTTTGGCTCTCTGCCCCAACTGCGGTGCATGGCACATCTACCACACGGTTTGTGGTGAATGCGGTTACTACCGTGGCAAGGTGGCTATCGAAAAAGCTGAAGTTGTCTAATTATTTACCAGAACGGACTATCTATTCTCCGGAATCCACAGACTGAAACGACTTGGATCTTCCGGGGGATAATTGTCGTGTTTTTTCATTCAAAGAAACTATAAGTCATGGTTAATGCTAGAATTTCGGGTGTCTCCTCCTATGTCCCCGACGATATACTCAACAATGAGATGCTGTCGAAGATGGTGGACACCAACGACGAGTGGATCACAACCCGCGTAGGCATCAAGGAACGCCGCATCCTCAAGAAAGAGGGAGAAGGCTCATCGTATATGGGCATTCAGGCGGTGAACCGTCTGCTTGAATCTACAGGAACGAAGCCGGAGGAAGTTGATCTGCTAATCTGCGCCACCTCCAACCCCGACTATCGTTTTCCGTCAACCGGATCGGTTATCGCTCATGGCTGCGGATTGAAGAATGCTTATGCCTATGACATTCAGGCCGCATGTGCCGGATGCATCGTTGCATTGGGCGATGCCGCTGCGTATGTGAAATCGGGAATGCGCAAGAAAGTGATTATTGTAGCTGCTGAAAAAATGTCGTCGATGGTCAACTATGAGGATCGCACCACATGTCCGCTTTTCGGCGACGGCGCAGCCGCGATGATGATAGAACCGACTGAAAAACCGGTCGGAATTATGGATGCTGTGTTCCATGTTGACGGCATTGGCCGCGACCATCTGATCATGCATGCCGGAGGCTCTGTCATGCCGACAACTCACGAGACTGTCGATAGAGGAGACAACTACCTCTATCAAGACGGCCGCTTTGTCTATAAGCATGCTGTTACCGACATGCTCGAATCGACAATCGATATCTGCAAACGCAACAATCTGACAATTGAAGATGTCGATTGGCTCATCCCCCATCAGGCCAATCTGCGCATTATAGAGGCCGTTGCCTCCCGCGCCGGCATTGCTCCTGAAAAGGTGCTTGTCAACATCGAATACCGTGGCAACACCTCGGCAGCATCGATACCGTTGTGTATTGACGAAAACAAGCATCGCCTGAAAAAGGGAGATAAACTCGTTCTGACCGCATTCGGCGCAGGTTTCACATGGGGTGCAATGTATGTGATCTGGGATCTCTAATTGCATTCCGGTAATAAAAATGGCACTAATAGCATCTTTTCGGGTGCTATTAGTGTTTTATTTGAAGAGGCGGAAACACCGTCATTATGAATCAAAAACAAAAAACAATCAAGCGATGAACGAAAAGCATAAGGCGGCTTTTGTCAATATAGTAGGCAATCCTAACGTTGGCAAATCAACGCTGATGAACAGTCTGGTAGGCGAACGCGTCAGCATAATCACATCCAAGGCGCAGACCACGCGCCATCGCATCATGGGCATTGTCAATACGGATGACTATCAGATCGTGTTTTCCGACACCCCCGGCGTGCTTTCTCCAAAATATAAATTGCAGGAGAGCATGCTCGGATTTTCGGAAGGAGCGCTGACAGATGCCGACATATTGCTTTATGTGACCGACGTTGTTGAAGATCCGATGAAGAACGCCGATTTCCTTGCAAAAGTGGCCAAAGAGAAAATCCCGGTGTTGTTGGTGATCAACAAGATCGACTTGGTAAAGTCGCAGCAGGATCTGGAGGAGATCATTGCGCGATGGAGGGAGCTGCTGCCGAATGCAGAGGTGTTTCCGACATCAGCTCTGGAACGATTCAATGTCGCCAATCTGATGAAGCGCATTGTTGAGCTGCTTCCGGAATCGGAACCTTATTTCGGCAAAGATGCGCTGACAGACAAGCCGGCGCGATTTTTCGTGACAGAGATAATCAGAGAGAAGATTCTATTGAACTATGACAAGGAAGTGCCTTATTCAACGGAGGTCATAGTGGAAAAATTTGAAGAGAAAGAAAATTCGATCCACATCATGGCGGTGATCTACGTTGAGCGGGATTCGCAGAAAGGCATCATCATCGGACGCCAGGGATTGCGCCTGAAAAAAGTGGGGAGCGAGGCGCGAAAGGATATAGAAACGTTCTTTGACAAGCGCGTCTATCTTGAACTGTTTGTTAAGGTTGAGCCCAATTGGCGCAATCGAGAGAACAAGCTGCGTTCGTTCGGATATATCGAATAATCGGGGGTGATAGATGTATCCGCTATTTTTTTCATCGAATATTCTCCGTATATTTGCAAATTAACCAATACAAGTAAATACGTTTTTTATGGGACAATTGATTGCAATAGTCGGCCGCCCTAATGTGGGTAAATCGACCTTGTTCAACCGCCTTACCGAATCACGCACGGCTATCGTTGACGGAACTGCCGGCACGACGCGCGACCGTCAGTATGGCAAGGTGCAGTGGAACGGCAAGGAATTTTCAGTGGTCGATACCGGCGGCTGGGTCGTCAATTCCGATGATATATTTGAGAGCGAAATCAATAAGCAGGTGCAGCTTGCAATCGAACAGGCCGATGAGATATTGTTTGTTGTCGATGCAATGAACGGTGTGACGGATCTGGACGATCATGTGGCGGAGATACTGCGCAAATCAAAAAAGCCGGTGCTTTTGGTAGCCAATAAGGTGGATTCCAACGAATGGCTCTACAATGTGCCGGAATTCTACGGGCTCGGTCTGGGAGATCCTTATCCTGTTTCGGCCATCAACGGCTATGGCACCGGGGATCTGCTCGACGAGGTTGTCAAGCTCATGCCGCAGAAAGATGAAGATGAGGATGCGCAGCTTGATGATATACCGAAGTTTGCAATCGTGGGCCGTCCGAATGCGGGGAAATCATCGATTGTCAATTCGTTTATCGGCGAAGAACGCAATATAGTGACCGATGTGGCCGGCACAACGCGCGACTCGATTTATACGCGTTACAATAAGTTCGGGTTCGACTTCTATCTTGTAGATACTGCGGGCATACGCAAAAAGAATAAGGTCAATGAGGATATAGAGTATTATTCCGTCATTCGCTCGATCCGCGCCATAGAAGCATCTGATGTGTGTATATTGATGGTCGATGCCACGCGTGGCATCGAGGCGCAGGATGTCAACATCTTTTCGCTAATTCAGCGCAATAAGAAAGGTCTGGTGGTGTGTGTGAACAAGTGGGATCTTGTGGAGGACAAATCGGAGAAGGCAATCAAACATTTTGAAAATGCTATCCGCAGTCGCTTCGCTCCGTTTACCGATTTCCCGATCATCTTTGGATCGGCATTGACCAAGCAGAGGATTTTCAAGGTTTTGGAAACGGCAGTCGATGTGTATCAGAACCGCAAGCGCACCGTGGCAACATCGCAGCTCAACACCGTCATGCGCGAGGCCATCGAAGCCTATCCGCCGCCATCCAACAAGGGTAAATATGTCAAGATAAAGTATATAACAATGCTGAAAGGCTCGGCTATCCCTACGTTTATCTTTTTCTGCAATCTGCCGCAGTGGGTCAAAGAGCCCTATCGCCGCTATCTTGAAAACAAGATCCGTGAGAACTGGAATTTCTGCGGGTCGCCGGTAAATATTTATATGCGCGAAAAGTAACAGTTATGGACTCTACATTAATTGCCAATGCTGTTGGTTCTCTTGCAGCAATCTGTATGGTGTGCGGCTATCTGCCCCAGGCTGTCTATACAATCCGTACGCGCGACACCGATGGAATCGCGATGCCGACATTCCTGCTCCTTGGAGCCGGCAGTGTGTTTTTCGTTGTTCAGGGGTTGCTGTTGGCCAATTGGCCGTTGGTGATCACCAACGCCATCACCACCGTGTGCAGCGCGATTGTCTGTTTCATAAAGATCGGCAATGACCGTCGCAAACGCCGAATAAAAAAGCAGGCCGATCAGTAACAGCCATAAATTCATCAGGTTAACGCCATCAATCGGTATCGCGGGCGAGACATGTCTCGCTCCTACCGGGTATTGCGTTGATATTTAGTTCGTTATGGTGCAAATGTACAAAAATCTGCACGAATATTTCGGGGTTTCATACAAAAATCTGCACTTATGTACGTTGAATCGGCAGGATTCGGGGGATGCTGACCGTGCCAGATATAATTGGGCGGGATTGAAATCTGCGGTGCTGATTAAATTGTCGGGAAATTTGGAATTGGGGTGGTGATCGGCTATCTTTGTGAACAATTAAAAACGCAAAAATATATTAGCCATGAATCTATTGCGCTATCTGGCTGTTGCAGCCGCCACAATCCTGACTATGACATCGGTCCGCAGCCAGAATGCGGGCTACGCTGACCCGACACATGATTCCTATCGCTCGCTGGTGTTTAACAAAGGCGATTACGGTTCGCAGTTCTATCGCATTCCGGGCATTGTCACGTTGCCCGACGGAACGCTCGTTGCAGTCGCCGACAAGCGCATAGATGCATTGCACGATCTTCCGGGAGTCATAGATGTGGTGTGCCGCCGATCTACGGACGGCGGTCGCACGTGGGGCGAATATATTACTGTTGCGGAGCATGACAGTTTAGGCGGCTATGGCGATCCGGCGATTGTGCGAGACCGCCGCACCGGTGATCTCCTGGTCATATCGCTCCACGGCCAGGGGCTATGGCGCGAGACTCCGGGCGAAATCAGCGTTTCGCGCAGCCGCGACGGTGGCCTGACATGGGAAGCTCCGGTCAATATCAATCCGCAGATACTGACCGTGGATCCCGCCGGGAAGCAGCCGATCAAATGTAACTCGGCATTTGCATCTTCCGGAGCAGCGCTTCAACTGAAAAACGGTCGCATAATGTTTGTTCTCGTGACACGTCAGGCCGGTGTGGATGGATTTCCATGCTATGCCATATACAGTGATGACGGCGGGCGCACATGGCGTGCGTCAGACAATCCGGCCACGCTCAATGGCGATGAGTCGAAAGTGGCTCAGCTGTCTGACGGGACGGTCATGATGAGTATTCGCAACCGATTCAGCGGCAACCGTAAGTTTTCTATTTCCAAGGACAATGGCCGCACATGGATTGAGCAGCCGATTGAATTTGCCGATCTTCACGATGTGGCATGCAATGGCGATTTCCTGACTGTCAGGCAATACGGCGATGAGTATATTCTGCAATCGCTTCCGGCAGGGCCGTGGCGCGACAATATAACGATCTATGCCAGTGAGGATGGCGGGCGCACGTGGCCTCACAGCTGTCGGGTGTCGGTCGGTCCGGGGGCCTACTCTGCAATGACCGTGATGGAGGATGGGTCGATCGGCATACTGACTGAAGAGGGCGTGCATGATGCCGGGGCGCGGCATGAGCTGGGCTACCGCATCTGGTTCACACGCGTTCCATTCGAATCCATCGTGAAATAAAGCCAATAACAATATAAAATGTGACTGCGATGGGAAAAACTATGCGCACACTGCTGACGCTTGGTCTTATATTAATGACCGCTATCGGGGCGTCGGCAAGAATATATAAGGCGATAGAGACACTCGATGGCGCTTCTTATACAATCTTAACGGAGTACGGTGCCCCATTCAAAAGTGATACTTTTGAATGGAAACCCGGATTTTTGTTTGGGAAAACCGGGGGCATATCATGTGGTTTTGTGATATCGGAAAGTCCTTTTGAAGAAGAGGGTAAAAAATATGATGTCGTAATGAATCTTGATGGGCCGAAGGTGACTTTCGATGCACGTGTGGAATTTGGCGATATTAATTTCAGACTGAGCCATTTTGCGATAACCCCGATCCCGAATGGATTTGACAAAATGTCGGTGGAAGAAAAAGAAGCTTACGTTATGGAGCTTTTAGCAACGCGTGAGATAAAGACAATCACTATAGGCGACGTTGTTGTCACCGGTTCATATCCAAAACCAAGAGATTTCCGCAAAATATTTGATGCAGGGCTTGCAGAGATGCCGGAAACAGCGTCATGGTATAATCCACACCGGATACGTTTAGAGCGAATAAAGAAGCAGGCAGAGGCATCCGGAGAATTGAGCAAAGTGTGGGTCGATAAGATGACGATGGATATGATTATTTATGAGTCAACACGTTACTATGCTAGTTGGGAATGTGGTATGTTTGGATCGTATGGAATCAAGTGGACACTGCTGTTTAAGTTATATAGCGATGGATCCGGATTGTCTTTTTATGTTGCTCCATCTTATAATGGGATGAAATATGGTGGCCTGACAGAAGATGGGCTCGCAAATAAGATTGAAGTAGAATTTAGCGGGACGCCATCGCAAACACTTTTGTTCGATTATTTTGACGATTTATATGAATCCCAGATGAGGTTAGGCAAAATACAGGATGCGGCAATAGACTATGATAGCAAGACAGATGAAGAAAAAGAGGCTGACGCGGCGTATATGCTTGCGACAAGACAGATAAGGTCAATTAGAGTCAATGGATTCCTGCTGCCGGGTCCATATCCGACCCCAAGTGATTTCATTCACATGTTTACGGCTTTAGGCACTGTGGTTCCGGATGCAAAATGGTATAAACAGTATTGCGCCAAGTTTCCCGATGCAACCGGAAAATCGCGCGGGGATATTGTCTTGTTTGAAACAGACAGTGATATAATTCAAGGGAAAGATCTGTCTATAACCGATTTGATTACGTTCCCATTAGGCGTAATGCCCTATAAGGGAACCCTATGGAATACGGATTGTGAAGAAATCATCGATTTTGTCAAAACCCGCACGAATTGGGAAATGTCGAAGCCATTCGGGGATTTTAGTATATATGGGAATCGGACCTTTGGAGAGAACAGCAAGACCGGTTACAATATGACCTATAACGGAGAGCCTTTTTTTGACGTTTCCTTTGCTTGTGATTTTGCCCGGAAAAAGGATGTAATATCTTATGAATATTCATTTTATAGGAACATAAAGGGAAAAGTGGCGAAATTTGAGTCATATCGTAAAGACAAGATATTGGCACAGCCACAGTGGACGAAGGATGAGGCTATTGACTTTGCGAAAAAGATTGTCGGCGATCTGGAATCTGTCGGCATTCGGATGCATAGGGTGAAAAACCTTAAGGGCGATGTCTTTACAATGGAAGGAATAGACCGAACGGCACGAACGCATTTCAAGGTTAGAGTCTTTAAGTGTGATGATGACTATAGCGCATTCTTTAGCGTGAGTCTGATTCTCAGTGCGGAGGGCACTGATGCTTATCGTGACTATAAAGA
>CAYTLU010000307.1:0-13411 GCA_964438665.1 uncultured Bacteroides sp. | reverse complement strand
TCTCGTGGGAAAACGCCGGATATTACAGCAAGAATGCCGACGGCGAATACACATTCGTTGCCGACGCCGCACCCGACTGGTTGCATTTCCCTATCTATCAGGCAGATGTGACAAACTACGACGTCGAAGTCCATCAGCAGTGCGGTACAACATGGGGCAGAGAGGGAGAAAACCTCGATAAAACGATCACCAGTCAGAACGAAACGTTACAGGGAATGCAAGAAATCGGCAGCAGCAAGGAAAATCCCGTGAATCTTGCCGGAACTGACGGCATGGAGACAACCGCCAACTGTTACATCGTGAACGCCCCGGGCTGGTACAAGTTCCCGATCGTATACGGCAATGCCCTGAAAGATGGCGCCGACAACACTCCCGCATACAAAATACGCGACTTCGTAAACCATCTCGACAAGTTGATAGAAGATCCGTGGATCAAGAACAACTACATAAAGGTTGAAAATGCGGTACTGCTTTGGCAGGATACCGACTTCATTGAGGCAACTTCGTTGCAGGTCAATGGCGATTACATCCAGTTCCATATTCCGCCAGGGAAGAGCTGTGTGCAAGGAAACGCCGTCATTGCCGTAAAAGACGCAAACGGCGATATAGCGTGGAGCTGGCACATCTGGGAGACCCTGTGCCGGCCGGACGAGACATTCGAATTCGGAAACTACTCCTTCTTCAAATCCATGCTGGGATACCGCGAAGCGGATCTTATCACATACCCCAAGCGTGAAGTATATGTAAAGTTGATCCAGCAAGAGAGCAAAAAGGTGGAATATGTACATGTCAGTCAGGACTACCTGCACTGGTACAGGACGTCGGGCAATGCCCCCTACTATCAGCATGGACGCAAAGACCCCTTCCCGGGATCTTTGCTGGAGATTGAACGCAATGATGGAAAATACTCATTTGATGTGCTTGAAGAAAAAATTGCAGATTTTGACGGTTTTCCGGTTTATGAAAACGTCACCTTGGGTGATGCCATAAAGAACCCTAAAGTATTTATCGGACAAGACAGAGAAGGCAAAGGAAATGCCAACTGGTACTGGTATCTTGGTAAAGGAATTGATTATGATGGCACAATGGAGACAGGATACAAGAATTTATGGAACAACAAAGACATCAAAACCGTCTACGACCCATGTCCGGCAGGATACAAAGTTCCGACCAAGGCGGCATTTGAACAGGTTGCCAAGACAGATAAAGCCAAAGTGGAATATATCAATACGGGCCTGTTTTTTGTAAACAACAAATATCAGGAAAACGAGCAACGGCTCTTCCTGCAAATAGTGAATTCCAGAATTTATGAAGGGAAATATAATTCTGGTATGGACGCCTCGTCAGCGCATGTGAGTCTCTATTATAACGAGAGTAACGGCAGCACTTTTGCGCACTTCCTCTATTTCAATGACACAAATTATTGGTTGTCAGTCGAATCCCGCCCTGCTTGTGCCGGCCGATGTATTCTTCCCCAAAAGGAATAAGCCCGTCGGCTCCCCCCGCCGAAAACCGGACTGTTGGAGCATCACATCTGTATTTTAATGAATGAAAAGTTATCGCCAATGTTTTGCCCCTTTTCATCCAGAATACCGCGCTGACTGTCGTCGTAATTCACGGCGAGTTCCATGTCTATCTCTTTGTAAAAACCATCTGTGCAGAGCACAAAAATATCGCCAGTCTCCACAACTGCATGACTCACCTCGACAAGGCCCGGTTTGTCGTCACCCATGACGGAGCGTGTAACGACAGATGCGTATCTTTGGCAACTGCGTGCATCGAGCATCCCGTTTTTCCCAAGTTCGTTAATGACAGAGTGATCTTCAGTTCGATACACCTCACGTTTGTCCCGGTACAAATAGATACGGCTGTCGCCGAGCCAAGTCATAAAAGCATCCGGACCGACGAGCAAAAGTACAGCCACGACGCAGCCCATTTTCGGCATACCGAGCGCCAAACGCTTCAACATCAAAGAGGCATTGGAGAAATGTACCGCCTCTTTCAGCAGCAGTGTCGGAGGCATCTTCTCCATATTTGATTCGGCATACTCCACAATGGATTCGGCAACCACCCTTGCCGCTACATCCCCGTTGGTGTAGCCGCCCATGCCATCTGCAATAACGAATACGGCGGCAGCAGGAGAAAGAACCCGATAAGCAATGAAGTCCTGATTCCCGGGCCTGCTTCCTTTGTTTGAATAGTCGAATATAACCATTATTTCACAGCTTGAACGGTCGCTCCGCCGTGTTTGGTTACACGCGGACGAATACTTATTTTAACAGGTCGTTGTGTGACGGACTTGTCGCTCGCTTTGTTCGCCCAAAGATAAGCCTCACCCGAACCGAGAGACGCCATCTCCGCAGGAGTTAGTGTCTGCAACGGAGTTATCGCCTTTTGCACATGCTTCACCCATGAAGGAGAGCTGAATCGGTGCATCACAACGATAGAACTCAATTCGATAATCTCCGTTGGCAGGCTCATCGGGTCTTGACTGGCAATCATGACGGAAACGCCCTTGTGTCTCATCTCACGAATAGCGGTGGTGATTGATCCGACCAGATCGCGGTTATTCATATATTTGTGCGCTTCATCGAATACTATGAACTTGTTGAAAGCGCTGCCATTGACCTTGAGGACACCGGAGAATATATTAAGCATGACCACAAAAAGGCCCAGTGCTTCGTCTTTTTCAATAAATTCATCACGCAGATCCACAATGATTAACCGCCCAGGACGCAGGAACTGCTGAAGTTTATTGCCGTCAGTGATATATTCTTCGGCAAAATCCAGCTTCTGCTCTGCCAGAGACCGCTGCGATGCGGTCATGTGGCTGCTGTTCGCCACACCGTTACGGATATTCTGGAGAGACATATCATAGCGGCAGGCCTTCATAATCTGCTTCAACTCCTTGATATAGGTAGAATCGTTGCCCACAGCC
The DNA here is from genome assembly GCA_964438665.1 of uncultured Bacteroides sp. GTDB lineage: Bacteria > Bacteroidota > Bacteroidia > Bacteroidales > Muribaculaceae > Paramuribaculum. The sequence continues at coordinate 10,473 of CAYTLU010000307.1, read as the reverse complement.
CCAAGCAAAAACATCCAATCTTTAACCGAAAGTTCCGAAGAGTCAAAACCAATGGGATGAACATCAATATCGGGATATTCGGCTTTGCGGGTCTCAACCTGACTCTCCGGAGCGAGAAGAACGACATCCTTCACGCAGCCGGCCTCAACACCATATTCGGCTTTGAGTTTTGTCAACTGTCCCGCTTCATCGTTGGGATAGACCATAGATGTAAACTCGGGGGCATAATCCATGCTGTCACTGTAATGGAAAATAACGCTTGCCATGGGAGCCGGCAGTTTGTTTACATTGGAAAATTGTCGCAGCACCATTTCGGTGACAGACCCGATCGTATAACTCTTTCCCGCTCCCTGCACGCCAAACAGGCTGATCGTATTGCACTCGTTCAAGTCGATACCTACCACGCGCCCATTGTTTACCATCTTGCCCAAAATACCGTACTGCGGCGAGTCCCCGTTCTTGCCGATAATTATATCATAAGCGGGAACTTTGTAATCGGGGTCTTCGGGCTCCGGAACGTATGTATCTGCAGAGGCGGGATTTTCATACGCCGTCAAGTGTGCATTTGAGGAGGCGGGATCTGTTGACGGTACATTCGCTTTAACGACTGCCGTCGCGCTGGGCGTCTTGGGGATGATAATCTCGTATTCCGGATCAGTCTGCGGCAAGATGGGATCCGGAGCTGCACTATCGGCTTCCGGCGCATCTTCTTCCGGCTCTTTTTCGTGGGTGCTGAAAGCGAAAGTCGGCTCGAAATAATCAACGATTTCGTTGTCCAGCTGCCCCAAGGCGGCGGTATCGAGGGATGCCTTGTCATCAAGAATATCCTCAATTACGGGGTATCCCATGGAATAGATCACCGCATCGCCGTGAAAACACTTTTTCTGGCGATCGGACTGGATGAAGTTGAAAACCACTCCCAGCTGCTTAAAACGGATAGTATAACCGTCCGCCAGCTTGCTGAGGAAAAGCATGCAGTTGTGGCCGATCTCCGGATCAAGCCGGCCGTATCGCAAAGCACGACGAATATAAAATTCGAGCAATGATCTGAGCTCAAGAATCTTTAATTCGCGGTCAAGACGATCCGGGCCATCCACCGCTATCTCGAAGTGGGAGCGAAGGGCGAAAATGGTGTTCTCGATCTGTTTCACCATCTTTGCATGAAGTTCATCTTCGTTATAATGTACATTCCTGCATTTGATCTCAACGACGGTGAACAGCAGCTCTTTTTTCTTCGTGTCAATTTTGACGACCAGATTGTCGGCTCGCTCCTTGTTTTCATTCTCAAGACCGACAAACAGGTCTTGATGCAAATCCACGGGAATGAGGAAAGACTCTTTCATGATCTGCTTTTTCTCCAAAAAGCGCTTGGCCAGGGTCGTACCGATCACCTCAAAGCCCTTCCTTGAGGTGGCATTCACCTGCATGATAAGCGAACTGCTAACCGATCTCACGTCTTCAAGAATTTGTCCAAAGTTATTCATGTCGGCAACATCCACTCCATACTCTTTGAACAGAGGAATCAACAGCGCGCCAATCTCGCTTGTCGGTTTGGTGGTAAGGTATGAGGACATGCCGGTCGTCTCCTCACCCGGGACGTAGTCAAGCAGATAGGGCAAATCATGATCACCGACAGACGGAAGGTCATAGAACTCGGGGCCCATATTCTTGTCGAATGTAATCACCCAGTCGCTAATGTCATGTACGAATGAAAGCAACATCATATCGTTCTCTTTCAAACGAAGCGCAGTTGCCGGCACGGACTCTTCCAGCGTCGAAGACAGAAGGTGTCCCGTCACTTCTTGCAATCGGGCAAACAGGCCGACTGCAAGATTCGCGGATTCAGAGACCGGATTCGGCAATATCTTATTGGAAAAATAGCGATTCCAAACGAAGGTCTTTCCCTCCGGCAGGGCTCCCACCACGTTTCGGCAGATCGTGCCATTGAGGTAGAAGGAGCGGCTCAATTCATCGGGTCGCACAAGTTCTGTGTGAACAGCGAACGGATTAACCAAAAACGACAGGTGGGCCTGATACTTGTCGTGGTCATCTATAAAATCACTTATCTTATTCAGGGAGAATCGCAACTTGGGGAAGAGTCTGTTATAAGAGGCCTGCGAGAAGACCTCCGCGTCTGCCGCCACGTTCGATTCGGGGTCAAGCAGTTCCTTGAAAGCCTCTCCGCTTTGCAGCATATTATCGTCAGAGAAAAGACGAATTTCGTATGAAAGCTCCGTTCCGACTCCGGAGCGCTCCATATCGACCAATGCCTGAGCGAATACCGTAGCATCACCGGCATTGAAAAGGTTGATAACCATTTTGTCGGTGTAAGGATGCGACAAAAAGTAGTTGCGAAGATGTCTTACGACCAGTTCGCGGCTTACGTCGCTGTCAATTCTCTTCTCGCGAGCCACGTTGAGCAACATGGCGGCATAGGCCTTCAACTGGCGATAACCGGAAGCAAAGGCTTCGCCCCGTCCGAAGGAGGGCTGTGCATAAGCGCCCCATCCAAAGGTCAGTTCACCGATATACTGGTATGCCTCCTTCAGGGAGTTCTCGCAAAGCACCAACGGCGCAATATCCATCGGCAGCTGCCCCTGGAACAATTTGTCGAGTTTGCGATACCAGGCTTTGCGGTATTTGGGTGTGTCAAGTGTTTTACTCTCCCAGTCCTGGTACAGTTCATACAGATTTACAATCCAGGCCAGCCGAAGCGGATGCAGCGGTGAAATCAGCTTCATCGTTGTTGCACTCCCGTCGGGCATCTCTACCGTAAGATGAACGGTGTCCATATTTTGGATTGAAACAAGATCCCGCTCGTTTAGATCTGTCCCTAAAATGTCGCTCAACCACCGGTCATATTCAGAGAGATAGGACTTGATAATGCCTGAATTTGCAGTGAAGTCAAGCGTGCAAACGAGCCCGCTTCCCTCTTCGGCCGATTCCTTAATGATGGCCAGCAATTCATTTCTTAAAGCAATCAATCCATCCGGAATCCGCACCTCCTTGATCGGGACAAAATGCGGTGTACGCTGTGCCGTATCATGCGGGTTAAGCAACCAGGCGTCTGTGGGGTTGCCACCGAGACAGGCTTCAACGGAACCGAAGTTGCCGCCATGATCCAAAAAGCACCGTTCCAACTGGATAAGTTTTTTTGAAAGCTGAATCTGATAGGCATAAGCCGCGCCGAAGTCAAACTGGTATGTACTGTTCAAAGAGCCTTCTTCCCATCTGTTGCGCTCCGCAACTTCGCGAGGAATTTCAAGGTCCTCGTTTTTGGAAAGGTGAGCGGCACGATAGCTGATCAGTGCCTGGGTGAAACAGTTTACCTTGGCGCGTTTGTCAACTTTGGTATCTACATAAACATCGTCCGGATCGTTTTGAATGGTAAATACCGCCGTTTCGTTGCAATAGGCGACATGGTTTTCCAGACGGAACTGCTCCATCTGCAAGTTGGGGTTCAGATGATGCGCATCCAGCCATGCGGACTGCACACGCTCCTCTTTGAACTCTTTTTTGTTCTCCAACGCAATTCCATTGCCATCCAATGCCCTGACACGCAGTATGTATTCGCCATCTTCAAACATCCCGTTGGCAATATTGACCGACAGTTTTCGGGAGGCACGTTTGTTGGTCGTAACTTTGGCCTTCTTTATGACACCCATCTCCGTAAAATCGTCGATATTCACAATCGCTATCTCGAACGATACGATATCGGGATTATCCTTGGGTGAGGGGTCTGTAAAGATGGTAAACGCGATCTTGCTTTTCTTGTCCGGTAAAATATTCAAAACATAATTGCCGTCGTCTTCGCGTACCAACTCTTTGGAAGACTCCTTCCCCGGGACAATGTCTGCAACTATTTTTACCGGTCCGCCGTCACCGCTTGTCAACCAAGGCAGAACGGCATAGTTATATTCAGGATGATGCTCATATATGTGCTCAAAGAGCGAGAGACTGTCTTCGATCCCCTGCCCCTCCGACAAGAAAGTCATCAGACTTTTCTGAACCGTATTCTTCTGTAACGGCAACATGGCAATACGGTCAGCCGCAGTCAGCGAAAAATCGCCCAGCACACCCGACACCTTTTCCATGTTGAGCATGAAGCGGCGGCGCATAGCACCCTGATCCTTAATCAAATCGCTATCGGGCAATAACCCGAACAGAAACAGGCCATTGCCCCAAGCGTCGTCCTCAAATTCGTTCCATTCCAAAAAGAGGATATAATTGATTGTCGTTGCTTTTGCGGCATGGATCTCTTTGAGCAGTTCCGCCATCTGCTGCCAGATATACTGTTTTTCTTCCGGCATTTCGGAAAGCAGCTTGCGAAGGAAGGAGTCTTGAAGTTCCACGGCGGGAAGGTTCTGGAAAGTCGCATCACCATAGGAATCTTCCGCCGAAGTCCTGCTGTTCGAGGGGACGAGAATCAATACTGCCTTTTGGGGATTGTTTCTCAATTCAATCAACTTGGTTGCGTGGATATATTCATCTCCTTTCTCTGTTTCCGAGAGAATGTACACACAAAGATCCTTGTTGAGGCCTCTCAATAAAGGCAGCAGCCGCTGCAATTCCTTCATCGCCAGTCCCGTTATTTTCATGCAATGACCGGGCCTGACCGCTTTCAGTTTCGCAGAGTAGCACTCCACGACATGGTTTATGAAACGCTCGTAATATAATGCTTTGATCTTTTCCATCAGTCTTCCAATTTATAGCGTGGACGTATTTTCTGCAAGATGCAGGCATCACTCATATCCGTATAGAAACCTATTTGACGCAGTTTATCCTTAAACGCCTCCATATTGACCCTAAACGCGGCATTCATCTCCACATCGGCATCGGCAAAGCGCGGTTCGTCAATACCGTTGATGACAAGGCCGTATCTGTTACGGATCGCATCTGCCAATTCGTCTATGGAAAGGGATCGGGATTCAAAACCTCCGTTACTGTTTTCACGAAGAACGAGCAGCTGCACCATGGTTTCAATAAGTTTGGAGCCAAGTGCCCCCCGTCTGGGATGACGCTTGGAACGGCTGTCGGCCAAAAGCATCGACGGTGAGTTTTTCATTGAAACGGAGTCAAGAAACTCTCTTAGGTAGCGATATTGATAACCGCCCAAATTGGATTTTTCCAAGATATGCACCAACATATCAAAATAGTCATCTTCGGGGAAAAATTCCAACATCTCCTTGAAGTCATTCTGATCGAACTCTTTCTCCTCACTCAAAGGCAGGGAGTTTTTTATCTCATTAACCTTTGCTTCATAATACTCGCCGGACTTGTTGTTCTCCTCTTTCAGGATACGCAATGCTTCATCGACAGAGCACTCTTTTCTCTCCTGTATAATATCCATCATATAAGTCGAGCGGATATACTTTCCGTATGAATTCTCCATGCGCTCCATATCTTTACACGCATAAGGAGCCACCATGCTGTCCAGGTTGTCGGTCACATCTACGACCAAAGACCAGTCATCCTCGATTTCACGTGTTCCGGCCTCGATCATTCGGGGAAGAAGGTAAATGACCTTCATGGTATAGAGGGCAAGGTGAAAACCGCACAAAATACGAAGATAATCAATAAATACGGCACGGGGCAATTTGTCTTTGTACATGAGCAGCCTCCGAATATCATCATTGAAGAGACCGGTTTGCTTTTTCAGGAAAGGAAGCGGAATGACATCGGCGTCGCGATTCATGTTTTTCCGTTCACGAAGGGGTTTGGTGATATACAGAATGCCGGTAGTATCCACATCCAGGTCCTCCGTGCACACGATCTCTCCCGTCTGCTTATCCCACCCTTTGCTCAGGTATTTCACCAGACCGTCCATGACCTCTTTGTTGCTTTTCAGCATCAAATACAGCTGGTCGGAGGCACGGTAGTCGCGGCAGAACTTTGCGTTCTGAACACGGAAACTCAAAAGGTGCAAAGGCTTCAGTGTCGAGACATGTTCTTTAATGACATTGCCTCGGTTAACCAACTCCAGAAGCGAGCTGCGGAGCCAATCCTCAACGCCGTCCGGATTGTCCTTAACACCTTGGATCAGCCCGCTCTCCTCCAGCTTGGAGAGGTTCTCTTTCAATGTATCAATCGTATACTCTTTTCTGTATGCCAAAGAGACCGGAGCACCGTCGGCATACATCTTCACGAATAAGTTTGTCAATACGCGGTCAAGTTTCACCAGCTTGACATCGACAAAGAATATATCTTTGTTCAGGAACGCCTTAACGCCTGTTCCCTTTTTTAATTTGAGTATCATAACGCTTCAGACACTATTTCGCACTAAGGGGTTCGACAATGATGTGTTTGTTCGAATCAAGCCGTACCACGGTAAACTTGCGGTTGTTTTTAGTGACCAGAATCTCGGAATAGGTTTTAGCCTCCAACAGATTCTTGAAAATCTGCAACTCAATGAAACGTCCTCGCAAGTCATTCACCGAGGGAGAGAAGCCGGCCCTGATGTATTGCAGCATCTCGTAGAGATCAAGGCTGACCGTAAGTTGAATAAACTTGTCTTCCTTGTGGCGGAAGGTCAGACTGTCGCTTTCGTATTCGATGTATTTGGTCAGATGGTCCGTCTTGTTTACAAACAGCTCGAATTCATCCAGTGGGAAGCGGCGGTAACTCTTGGATATGGGGTCTGCCACATTGGTGCTTGCCAGAAGCAAGTATCCCTGCGTGAGCTCCGCACTGTCACAGCCTTCGCTTGCGGAAATAGCCCGTGCCAAATCCTTCATGGTCTCGCCCAAAGTCTCTTGATTCTCCAATCGCAACTGCTCCTCGAATTTGCTTGCAAATCGGTATGGCAGACGGCGGCGGAAATCGAACTTGCCTTCAAAGTATTGATGACGGATAAAAGACTTGTGGCGACCGGTAACCTGCATTCTGACAATGTCACTCTTGATTTCGTATGCGGGCACGACCTTGCTTGCACTGTTGAAGTCTTCCAGCAACGACCGTTGACGGTCGCTGAAGATTAGATAATTGTTACGGTCTTTATCTGTATAGTACAAGTCGCGGTCATAGGCCGGAAGTGCCACAAGAGCAATGTCCGTCTCCCGAAGAAGTTTAACCAGACGGTCGTTGGAGTCCAGGCCGGGCAACTCGAAATTTCCATTTGGCCGCACCTCGGGAGCCGTAAGATTGAAATAGTAGTATTGCCAGTAATACTCCGGAATATGCTCCGCCTGAACGTAGGCCACCAGCTGCTTAACTTCATCACAGGAGCAGTCGCGAGTCAGCATCCATGCGATCATCGACCGGAGGTCACGCATCGTTATATGTAACTCACGTTTGTAAACGATGGTACGCACAAGCCATTCAAGACGGCTAATGACTTCATCGCCCGCACTGCTGTCCTGGAAAGTCTCGACATTATACTTGATATAGCAGCGGTCGGCAATCGGACACCCGGCACATTTGGTCCATAGTTCGGGACGGGTCAGCTGCTTGACTTGTTGTGCCAGCAGGCTCGGGGTTTCACCCTCTCGGGCAGTGACGGAACGAAGGTTAAGATTGATAACCATCAAGCCCGGGAGCAGTTTTGCGTGCCCCTCCTTATAAAAGTAGTCCTCGATGTTGTCTTGCAGACGCCGTAACTCCGGACGAGTGGAAAGGAAGTCCACGAGGCGGCCCTCATTGATGGCGATAACACGCCCCTCCGCAGCCTGACGGTAGTCCTCCAGCCCAAAAAAAGGTTGTAAAAATTCAGCCAGTACATCATCATTGACTTTCTCCGCTTCGTCTTGCGAACCGTCATAGTTGGATTCAAAACGAACGCCATTGACAAAGAACCGAGAGCCATTATTCGATTCATAGGGAATCTTATTTGTCCCCTCATGCTCAATCTGATGGATAAAAGCAGTCTTGCCGTCACCGGCATTACCGGTGATAATGACAAGTTTATATTTCAGACCAACAATATCTTTCAACAGTTCCCGATCGAGGCGGGTTTTTGTATAAGTAAGCCTGTCGAAGATATGGTTTTTCATCCCGGCGCGTGTACCTCCGTTACCGTGACGGCTCTGACTGTATAAAGAGTTGATATAACCGACAGTATCGAGGCTCTCGCAGGCACCACCCTCCACGGCGGGCTTGGAGGTGTCTTTCAATATGCCGTCCGGACCGACAGCTTCAAGGGCTGCAAGCATCTGTTTGGCCGTTGCGAATCGCTTGTGACGATTTGTAGCGATACTTTTCATCACAAAATCGGCCATTTCATCCGTCAACTTATCATTGTACAGGCGGATGTCGACAGGCTGCACGTGGATGTTGGGTCGCATATTGCTCCCGGGCCAGGGATAGGCATGAGCCAGCAATTCATAGATGGTCATACCCAATGAAAAGGTGTCGGCAGAGCAGTCCCAGTCAATCTTGTTGCCGTTTACCACCAAATCGGGAGCCATATAGGGGAAGGTTCCGCCGAAAGACTTGTCATCGGTAGTTGTCGCGATATTGAAGTCTATCAACTTGTACAACTGACGTTTGTGCCACATAATGTTGCTCGGCTTGATGTCGCGATGGTAGACCGGCACAGGTTTCTTGTCCTGCATATAAACCAGTGCGGACAGCACCTGCGCTGCCATCTTATAGACTTCATCAACCGGAAGGCGAAGGTCTCCACGAGCATAGTCTTGCAAGTTTTCGCCCTCCAACAACTCCATCAACGTGTAGAAAAGATCGCCGGGCACAGTGCGGTCGTTATGCTTAAATTCGACGATGTTGGGATGGCGAAGCTCCTTCAGGGCATTAAATTCATTGAGGGCATTGTCGATGCTGACGTCTCGCTCAAAAATCTTGATGGCAAGATATTGCTTCTGCATATCGTGCCATACCTTGAACACACGGCCGAAACCCCCGCGGCCCAAAATATCGTGAAGTGTCATACTTGGCGACACCTTCATCCCGGGCTTCATCTCCTTCAAACACAACTTTTGTCCGGAATCTTTAGGCGCAGCCTGGTCGCCGCTTTGAGATGCGGTTTTCAGTTCGTCCTTCATCGCCTCTGTGATGAAGCCGACAAATTCATCCGCCGTCTGCCAACGATTGGTGCGCTCCGCAACAATGGTATGCCCGGCGACTTCATCCATCCACTTGGGAAGGTCCTTCACAACATGACTTGGAAGCATATCGGCACTTAACACCCCACCATGCGCCGTTGTAAAAGTAAGCATACTGTCAAAAGGTACGCGGCCCACCATCAACTCATAAAAGACAACCCCCAGTGAATAGATGTCGCTACAGGAACATACATCGTTTTCCACAAATTCCGGCGGAGTGTAAGGCGAATTCAAATTCGCTTCATTGCTCACGGAAAAACTCAAATCCATGTGCTCCTCAAACCAGGACCTGCCAAAATTTGCCAAAGCAGCCTTGCCGCCTTCGTAAACAAATATGTTTTCGGGGCATACATCGCGGTGGTAAACATGCTCTTTATGTGCTACCTTTAGCGCTTTCGCCACGTCCAGCAGGATATTGATTTTGTCAATCTGTTTGAAGGTCTTTAAGCGCAGCTTGGAGCGCAGCGAACTCTCGTCCTGGTATCGGCTTATCTCGTAGTAGTAAGTCTGCTCTTCATTCATCCGGCATTCGGCGGGAACGATATATGGCGACAGACCTATTTTCTGTTGAGCAAACGAAGCATTCTGTACTTTCAAACGTAACTTCCTCAACTCATCAGGACTTTTTCCCGCTACATCCAATGGATATTCGCGAATACGATAATGGGCCGTGGCAATGAGTTTGGGAACACAAAGATACTCCGTGAAGTATTCCGTTTCTTGCAGCTTTTCTTCAATGCGGTAGTTGAAGATCTCTTTCCTCTCGGCCCGAATATGCGCTGCGGACTGTCCTGTCAGGAAGTCTGCAATTGAGGTTTGAATATCCTTGATCTGATGTTCGTTTCGCCCGACAAGCGCTGCATTTGTCAGGAAGTCAATCAATTCTTGGTTAAGCGTGAAGGTTTGCCTGTAACAGTCGCACTGAGGATCGAGTCCGAATTTCGACTGTTGCGGATGGCTCAAAGTCACCAGAGTAAAGATCTCCCCAAAATGCCAGTCCGGATGACTGTTCCTTATTTTGGATGCAAGAATACGGCTCTTGTAACCGGCGGTCTTGTGCGGGTTGGCCACTTCCTGTCCGCTTCGGAACCAGGCGAAGTCATCCCCCTCAAGATTTCCGGCCCAATCCTTGTTCTCGATGTGAAAAAGAGCATGTGGTGCCACAACGACACAATCATACTCCCAATATTTCATCACATGGTTTGGGCCTGTGATCGCAAGATTGATATTGGGCACGATGATGTAATTATCCGGCAGCTTCACACAGAGGAAGTCCAGCATTCGCTTTTCACCAGCATTCACCGGGCCTTCATCATGAATCGGTCTCTTAATCAGTGCCATGTTCTTATTTATTATTCAGGTTATTTATACTACTTGTTCCACTTCTCGATTTCTTCTTCCACCATCCTTATTGCTT